>NZ_ALEE01000195.1 GCF_000282995.1 Melaminivora alkalimesophila | reverse complement strand
GGGGGCTGCCCCACCGGCCGCCGGCAACAAAAAAGGCCTGGAGATGCTCCAGGCCTTTTTTGCGTATTTGGTGGTGGTACCGGGACTTGAACCTGGGACATCAGCATTATGAATGCTGCGCTCTAACCAACTGAGCTATACCACCGAAGCCGCAAATTATAGAACAAAAATCTCGCGGCGCAACACCATCATTGGTGCGTGAAGTTCGCCTGGCGCTTGTTCACGAAGGCGTCCATGCCTTCCTTCTGGTCCTGCGTGGCGAACAGCGCATGGAACAGCCGGCGCTCGAACATCAGGCCGTCCGAGAGCGTGCCCTCGAAGGCGCGGTTCACGGTTTCCTTCGCGGCCATGACGGCGACCTGCGAGAAGCCGCAGATCACGATGGCCGCGCCGAGGGCTTCTTCCATCAGCTTAGTCAAAGGCACCACGCGGCTCACCAGGCCCGCCGCTTCAGCCTCGGTGGCGTCCATCATGCGGGCGGTGAGCACCATGTCCATGGCCTTGGACTTGCCGATGGCGCGCGGCAGGCGCTGCGTGCCGCCGGCGCCGGGGATCACGCCCAGCTTGATCTCCGGCTGGCCGAACTTGGCGTTGTCGGCGGCGATGATGAAGTCGCACATCATCGCCAGCTCGCAGCCGCCGCCCAGGGCGTAGCCGCTCACGGCAGCGATCACGGGCTTCCTGATGGAGCGAATGGTTTCCCAGTTGCGCGTGATGTAGTCGCCCTTGTAGGCGTCGGCGAAGCTGTATTTCGCCATGGCGCCGATGTCCGCGCCGGCGGCGAAAGCCTTCTCGCTGCCAGTCACAATGATGCAGCCGATCTTCTCGTCGGCGTCGAAGGCCTTGAGCGCCGCGCCCAGCTCGTCCATGAGCTGGTCGTTGAGGGCGTTGAGCTGCTTGGGCCGGGCGAGCGTGATGACGCCGACCTTGTCCGCCTCGGTGCGGACCTCGATGCATTCGTAGGCCACGTGGATCTCCGTCGTAGGTGGTGGGTTGAGGAAGCGGGGCGAGCCCGAACCGGGCAACTATACCGCCCGGTCGGCCCTCAGGCGGCGCCCAGCCAGGCCGCGGCGGCCTGGGCGTCGCTCACCTCCAGCGAGACCGTGTCGCCGGTGGCGTCGCCGTCGGGCAGCACCAGCGCCAGGCGCAGTACGCGCTGGTCGCGCGCCACCCAGGCGGTGAGCTGCCGCGCGCCGCCGGCGTACAGCGGCAGCTCGT
>NZ_ALEE01000194.1 GCF_000282995.1 Melaminivora alkalimesophila | reverse complement strand
CAGCTCGTCGAGCCGCTGCAGCCGCCAGGCGCCGCCCTCGGGCGTCTCGATCGCCAGCCACTCGTCCCCGGCCATGAAGCCGGCCTGCTCGGCCGCACCGCCGCGCAGCACCACCTTGACCCGCACGCTGCCTTCGGCTTCCGCGACGCGCAGCCCCAGGCGCTGCGCAAGCTGGGAGGCCTGCGGGCGCAGCGCGATGCCATGTGCTTCCAGCAACTCCGCCAGCGGCAGCTCGCCGGTGCCGTGCACCCAGGCGTCCAGCTCGGGCGCCCAGTCGCGGCCGCTGCGCTCCTGCAGCACGGTGCGCAGCTGTGCCTCGGACAGCGGGCCGCCGCCCGTGCGCTGCCAGACGGCGCGCAGCACCTCGTCCAGGTGGGTCTTTCCTTCCCGGCGCAGCGCCAGGTCCAGGCACAGGCCGACCAGCGCGCCCTTGCTGTAGTAGCTGACGGTGCTGTTGGGCGTGTTCTCGTCCTGGCGGTAGAACTTGACCCAGGCGTCGAAGCTCGCCTCGGCCACCGACTGCACCTGGCGGCCGGGCGTTTGCAGCACCTGGTTGATGGTCTTGGTCAGGATGCGCAGGTAGGAGGCGTGGTCCACCAGCCCGGCGCGGCGCAGCAGCAGGTCGTCGTAGTAGCTGGTGAAGCCCTCGAAGAACCACAGCAGCTGTGTGTAGTTCTCGCGCCCGTAGTCGTAGCGTTCCAGCTCGGCCGGGCGCAGGCGCTTGACGCACCAGGCATGGAAGTACTCGTGGGCGAACAGCCCGAGCAGCGTCTGGTAGCCCTCGCCGGGCTGTGCCTCGCCCTGGCGCGGCAGGTCGCGCCGGCTGCAGATCAGGGCGGTGGAGTTGCGGTGCTCCAACCCGCCATAGCCGTCGCCCACGGCGTTGAGCAGGAACACGTAGCGCTCGAAGGGCGGGCGGCCGTCCGGGCCGTGCCACAGGGCGATGGTCTCCTCGCACAGCCGCTGCACGTCCTGCACCAGCCGGGCGCCGTCGAAGGAGGGGGCGGCCCCGGCCACGACCAGGCGGTGCGGTACGCCGGCGGCGCGGAACTCCGCGCTCCAGAAGGCGCCCATCTCCACCGGGCCATCCACCAGCTCGTCGTAGTCGCGCGCGCGGTAGCTGCCGAAGCCCGCGCCGTCCGTGTGCAGGGCGTCGAGGCCGGTGGCGAGCTGCCAGTCCGGGCGGGCAGGCGGCTGCAGGACCTCGATGTCGTGGGGCTCGTGCTCGCGGCCGTGCACCCGCAGGCACAGGCTGGTGCCGTTGAAGAAGCCGCGCGCAGGGTCCAGCCAGGCGGTGCGCACCGAGTTGTCGTAGGCGGCGACCTCGTATTCCAGGGTGAGCGGCTGCTGCGGCGTGCAGTCGGCACGCCAGCGGCACTTGTCGAGCTGCGCCAGCGCCACCGGCTGGCCGCCCTGATGGGCCCTCAGGCGCTGCAGGTTCTTGGAAAATTCGCGCACCAGATAGCTGCCGGGAATCCACACGGGCAAGGACAGCTCCTGCGCGGCGGCGGGCGCCTGGATGGTCAGGGTGATGCGGTACAGGCGCTCGTGCAGCGCGGAAGGGTCGATGCGGTAGTGCACCGGGGCGGCAGCGGCCGGGAAAGCGTGGGGCATGGGCAGGAATCCTTGCGGTGGCGGAAGGCGCCTGCGGCCGTGCGGCGCCATCAATGGCGAAAGGGAGGAGGGGGCGGCGGGCTGCCGCCACCGCTCACTGCGCCGCGGCCGCCTCGGCCAGGCGCTTGTCCACGTCCTGCGCGCCGATGGCGCCGGGCACGCGCGTGCCGTCGGCGAACAGCAGCGTGGGCGTGCCCGTGATCTTGTGCTTGCGCCCGAAGGCCAGGTTGCGTTGCAGCGCATCCGTGTCGCAGCTGGCGGCGGCCGGCGTCTTGTCGCGCAGCATCCAGTCTTCCCAGACGGCGGCGCGGTCCTTGGCGCACCAGATGTTGCGCGACTTCTCGGCCGAGTCCGGGCTCAGGATGGGGTAGAGGAAGACGTACATGGTCACGTTGTCCACGTTCTGCATGTCCTTCTCGAAGCGCTTGCAGTAGCCGCAGTTGGGGTCCTCGAACACCGCCACCTTGCGCTCGCCCTTGCCGCGCACGATGGTGAAGGCGTCCTGCAGCGGCAGCGCCTTGAAATCCACGGCCGTGAGCTTGGTGATGCGGTCCTCGGTGAGGTTGCGGCGCGCGCGCGTGTCGATGAGCTCGCCCTGGATCAGGTAGTTGCCCGTGGCGTCCGTGTAGAACAAGTCGGTGCCGATGCGCACCTCGTACAGGCCCTTCATCGGCGTGGTGCGCACCTCGTCGATCTGCGAGAGCTGCGGGATGCGCTCGGCCAGCGTCTTGCGGATCGCGGCGTCCTGCGCCGTGGCGTGGGTGCCGGCCAGCAGGGCTGCCGCGGCGAGCAGGGCGGGGAGGAGCTTCATGGTGATGGGAATCTTCCTTGGAAATGGAGGACCGGGGCGGTTGCCCGGCCGGATCGTTCGTTCAGGGCAGCGCGCCGCTGCCCATGGCCTGGCGCGCGACCCAGCCCTTGAGGAGGCCGGTGCGGTCAAAACCGCTCATGCCCCAGTTGCGCAGGGTCTGCAGCGGCGCCTCGCGCCGGGCGAAGAGCTGCTGCAGTCCGTCCATGACCACGGCCGCGGGCAGCAGGGCCGACTTGGCCTGGCGCTCGTAGCGGCGCAGCAGGCGCAGGTCGGACAGCGGCCGCCAGGATTCGCGCCCGTGCAGCACGCGCGCCAGCGTCTGGACGTCCGCCAGGCCCAGGTTCAGGCCCTGGCCGGCCAGCGGGTGCACGTTGTGCGCCGCGTCGCCGGCCAGCATCCAGCTGCCAGCACCGCCGGGCATGCGCCCGCACCAGCGGCGCGCGCGCGCCTGCTGCAGGGGCCAGCTCGCGCACGGCGCGCTCATGTGCAGCGCCCCGAGCGCCCCGCCGCTGGCCTCTTCCAGCGCGGCGGTGAATGCCTGTTCGTCGGCTTCGAGCCAGTGGCGCGCCTGGTCATGGGAGACAGACCACACCACGGCCACGGAGTTCCCCTCGGGGCCGCCCAGGGGCAGGAAGGCGAGGATGCTGCCGTCGGCGGCGAACCACTGGCGCGCCACCTGGCCGTGCGGCCGCTCGCACGCCAGGCGCGTGGCCACGGCCGTCTGGCCATAGGGCGTGACCTCGAATTCGGCGCCGAACTGCGCGCGCGTGCGGCTGGCCCGGCCTTCGCAGACCACCGTCAGCGGCGCCGCCACCGGCTGCTGCACCACCTCGACCAGGGGCTGGAAGCGCACCGCGTCGTGCAGCCGCGCCTGCAGCGCCGGCACGTCCACGATCCACGCCAGGGCCTCGTGCGCCCCGCCCTGCGGCCGCGCGTCGAAGCGCACGCTGCCGCCCTGGTCGGCCATGACTTCCATGTGCTGCACGGGCGTGGCGTGCTCCTCGTCCGGCCAGCCGCGCACCGACTGCAGCAGCGCGCGCGAGGCGGCGTTGAGCGCGTAGGCGCGCACGTCCGGCGTCGCCGGGTCGTGCATGGCCGGCGCCACC
>NZ_ALEE01000193.1 GCF_000282995.1 Melaminivora alkalimesophila | reverse complement strand
CAGCCGGTCGCGCGCCAGCAGGAGGGCCAGCGCGCGCCCGACCACGCCCGCGCCCCGGATGCAAATGTCGAATGTCTGCGCCATGGCGGCCATTGTAGGAGCGGCCTGCCGCCCTGCGGAGGGCGGCCGAAGGCCCGGCGGCCTAGAATCGCGCGTTTGTCCTTCCAGTACCCGAAAGCCCTGCCATGAGCCTGAAATGCGGCATCGTGGGCCTGCCCAACGTCGGCAAGTCCACCCTCTTCAACGCGCTGACCCGCGCGGGCATCGCCGCCGAGAACTACCCCTTTTGCACCATCGAGCCGAACACCGGCGTGGTGGAAGTGCCGGATCCGCGCCTGGCGCAGCTGGCCGAGATCGTGCAGCCCGAGCGCACCGTGCCGGCCATCGTCGAGTTCGTGGACATCGCCGGGCTGGTGGCCGGCGCCAGCCAGGGCGAGGGCCTGGGCAACCAGTTCCTGGCCCACATCCGCGAGACCGACGCGATCGTCAACGTGGTGCGCTGCTTCGAGGACGAGAACGTGGTCCACGTCGCCGGTCGGGTCGATCCCATCGCCGACATCGAGGTCATCCAGACCGAGCTGTGCCTGGCCGACCTCGCCACGGTGGAAAAGGCCCTGCAGCGCCACACCAAGGCCGCCAAGAGCGGCAACGACAAGGAAGCGGCCAAGCTGGTGCAGCTGCTCACGCCCATTCAGGCGGCGCTCAACGAAGGCCGGCCGGCACGCACCGTGGAGGTGTCGAAGGAAGATGCGCCGCTGCTCAAGCCGCTGTGCCTGATCACCGCCAAGCCGGCGATGTTCGTCGGCAACGTGGCCGAGGACGGCTTCGAGAACAATCCGCTGCTGGAGCGGCTGCAGGAATACGCCGCGGCGCAGGGCGCCCCGGTGGTGGCGATCTGCGCCAAGATCGAGGCCGAGATGGCGGAGATGGAGGACGAGGACCGCGCCATGTTCCTGGCCGAGATGGGGCTGGAGGAGCCCGGCCTGAACCGCCTGATCCGCGCGGGCTACGACCTGCTGGGGCTGCAGACCTATTTCACGGCGGGCGTCAAGGAGGTGCGCGCCTGGACCATCCGCAAGGGCGCCACTGCCCCGCAGGCCGCGGGCGTGATCCACGGCGACTTCGAGCGCGGCTTCATCCGCGCCCAGACCATCGCCTTCGACGATTTCCTGCAGTACAAGGGCGAGCAGGGCGCCAAGGACGCCGGCAAGATGCGCGCCGAAGGCAAGGAGTATGTGGTGCGCGACGGGGACGTGATGAACTTCCTGTTCAACGTCTGAGCCTTTTTCTCCCGCCGCTGCCGGAGGAGTCCCCACATGCACCCCGGCATCGCCAGCGCCACGGCCGCCTACGCCGCCTGGGGCCTGTTTCCGCTGTATTTTCGGCAGCTGGCGCACGTCCCGGCGCTGGAGGTGATCGCGCACCGCACGCTCTGGTCGCTGGTGTTCGTCGCGCTGGTGCTGCTGGTGCGCGGCCAGCGGGGCTGGGTGCGGCCAGTGCTGCGCCAGCCGCGCGTGCTCGCCGGCTTTGCGCTCTCGGCGCTGCTGCTGTCGGTCAACTGGCTGATCTACGTCTGGGCCGTGAACAACGGCCACGTGCTCGACGCGAGCCTGGGCTACTTCATCTTGCCGCTGGTGAACGTGGCCATGGGCTACTTCCTGCTGGGCGAGCGGCCGCGCCGGGGCCAGTGGCTGGCGGTGGGTCTGGCGGGGGCGGGCGTCGCCTGGCTCGCCTGGCAGGCGGGCGGCCTGCCGTGGCTGGCGCTGGCGATCGCCTTCAGCTTCGGCTTCTATGGGCTGCTGCGCAAGACGGCGGCGCTGGGCGCGCTCGAGGGGCTGGCGCTGGAGACTGCGGTGCTGGCGCCCGTGGCGCTGGGTCTGCTGCTGTGGTGGGCCTGGCGCGGCACGGCGGCCTGGACGCACGCCACCCCGGGCGAGGGCCTGTGGATGCTCGCGGCCGGGCCGGTCACGGCCGTGCCGCTGCTGCTCTTTGCGGCCGGCGCCCGGCGCGTGCCGCTGGCAACCCTGGGCCTGCTGCAGTACATCTCGCCGACGCTGCAGTTCCTGCTGGGAGCGTGGCTGTTCGGCGAGGCCGTGCAGGGCGGCCGGCTGGCGGGTTTCGTGCTGATCTGGGCGGCGCTTGCGTTCTACACACTGGAAGGCATGTGGCAACGCCGCAGTGTGGTTCCGGTGCGCCAGCCATAGGCTGAACGATGGCGTGGGGCGCTCAAGTGTGCAGCCAGCCCAGCCAGCCGGCCGGCACCATGTGCAGCAGCGCCGCCGTCATCACCAGGTAACGGAAAAACTTGCCCACCGCCATGTAGGCCAGGCAGGGCCAGAAAGGCAGGCGCAGCCAGCCGGCCACGGCGCACAACGGGTCGCCCACCACCGGCAGCCAGCTCAGCAGGCAGGCGCGTGCGCCCCAGCGCCGCAGCCAGACGCGCACCAGCCGCTCGTTGCGTGACAGCGCCCGCGGCCGGCGCCGCGGCGGCGCGGTTGCCGGCCCGCCCTCGCGCGCCATCTGCCGCGCGGCGTGCCAGGCCTTGTGCGCCCCCAGGCCCATCCACCAGCTCACCGCGCCGCCGAGGGTGTTGCCGGCGGTGGCGACCAGCACAGCCGGCCAGAACAGCTCCGGGTTGAGCTTGACCAGGCCGAACACCGCCGGTTCCGAGCCGAGCGGCAGCAGGGTCGCGGAGACGAAAGCCACCAAGAACACCGTGCTCAGGCCGAATTGTGGCAGGGCAAGGGTGTCGAGCAGCTGTTGCATCCAGGCTTCCATGGGGCGGCGAGTGTAGGGCGGTCGCGCAGAAGGCTCCATCGTCGCCCGTGTGCCGCTGCGCGGGTGTGGTGCGTGGCCCCTTGCCGCGTAGGAGGGGGACGAGGATCGGAATGCATGCGGTTTTGCCTGCTGAAAATTTGGGCAGGTACAATCGCTTCCCCGCTTTTCTTCCGTCCCTGCCTTGTCCACGCCCGTCCTGCGCATCGGCCCCCACGCCTTGCCCAACCGCGTGTTCGTCGCCCCCATGGCGGGTGTGACGGACCGGCCGTTCCGCCAGCTGTGCAAGCGGCTGGGCGCGGGCTACGCGGTCAGCGAGATGGTCAGCGCGCGGCGCGAGCTGTGGGACAGCCTCAAGACCAGCCGGCGCACCAACCACGAGGGCGAGCCGGGGCCGATCGCCGTGCAGATCGTCGGCACCGACGCCGCCATGGTGGCCGAGGCGGCGCTCTACAACATCGACCGCGGCGCGCAGATCATCGACATCAACATGGGCTGCCCGGCCAAGAAGGTGTGCAACAAGTGGGCCGGCTCGGCGCTGATGCAAAACGAGCCGCTGGCGGTGGAGATCGCCGCCGCGGTGGTCGCGGCCTGCGCGCCGCGCGGCGTGCCGGTGACCCTGAAGATGCGCACCGGCTGGTGCGAGGCGCACCGGAACGCCGTGCAGCTGGCGCGCCAGTTCGAGGATGCGGGCATCCAGATGCTCACCGTCCATGGGCGCACGCGCGAGCAGGGCTACCGCGGCCAGGCCGAGTACGACACCATCGCCGCCGTCAAGGCGGCGGTGCGCATCCCGGTGGTGGCCAACGGCGACATCGACAGCCCCGAGAAGGCGCGTGCCGTGCTGGACGCCACGGGCGCGGACGCCCTCATGGTCGGGCGCGCCGCCCAGGGCCGGCCGTGGATCTTCCGCGAGATCGGCCACTTCCTGGCAACCGGCGAGCAGCTTGCGCCGCC
>NZ_ALEE01000192.1 GCF_000282995.1 Melaminivora alkalimesophila | reverse complement strand
GCGCCGCCGCTGGTGGCCGAGGTGCGGCGCCTGCTGCTCGAACACCTCGAAGACCACTACCGCCTGTACGGCGAAGCGAGCGGCGTGCGCAGCGCGCGCAAGCACATCGGCTGGTACGTGCGCGCCCTGCCCGGGGGCGAGGCGCTGCGCCGGCACATCAACACCCTGGAGGACAGCCAGGCGCAATGGCAGGCCGTGGCGCACTGGTTCGACGAGCTCGGCGCGCGCATGGACCGCCTGCCGGCTGCTGCCGCCGCCTCCATCACCCACGACGGTGTTCCCGCATGACATCCGACGACCTACCCGCAGACCGCCCGCATGCCAGCGCCGGCCTGGAGCAGTGCGTGCGCGACAGCCTGCACAGCTATTTCCGCGACCTGGGGGGCGAGACCCCGGACGGCGTGTACGACATGGTCGTGCGGCTGGTGGAAAAGCCGTTGCTGGAGGTCGTCATGAGCCACGCCGACCACAACCAGTCGCGCGCCGCCCAGTGGCTGGGCCTGAACCGCAACACGCTGCGCAAGAAGCTCGCCAGCCACCAGCTGCTGTGAGCCGGCGGGTCGCATGGCGCCGCCTTCCCTGCCTTTCCGGTCCGCCTGCCCCGCGCAGCGCGGCCCATCCAGACTCTGACCATCCGAGGGATCCATGAACGCTCTGATTTCCGTCTCCGACAAGACCGGCATCGTCGAATTCGCACGCGCGCTGCACGCCATGGGCGTGCGCCTGCTGTCCACCGGCGGCACGGCCCAGCTGCTGGCGCGCGAGGGCATGCCGGTGACCGAGGTGGCCGAGCTGACCGAATTCCCGGAGATGCTCGACGGGCGCGTCAAGACGCTGCACCCGAAGGTGCACGGCGGCCTGCTGGCGCGCCGCGACGTCCCCGCGCACATGGCGGCGCTCGAGGCGCACGGCATCGGCACCATCGACCTGCTGGTGGTGAACCTCTACCCCTTCGAGGCGACGGTGGCGCGCGCCGGCTGCACGCTGGCGGAAGCCATCGAGAACATCGACATCGGCGGCCCGGCCATGGTGCGCAGCGCCGCCAAGAACTGGCAGGACGTGGGCGTGGTCACTTCGGCCGACCAGTACGCCGCGGTGCTGGCCGAGCTCAAGGAGCGCGGCAAGCTGTCGGACCGCCTGCGCTTTGCGCTCGCCGTGGCGGCCTTCAACCGCATCGCCCAGTACGACGGCGCCATCAGCGACTACCTGTCTTCGATCGACTTCGAGGAAGGCCAGCCGGCCGATGCCTACCTGCCGGTGCGCAGCCTCTTTCCCGGCCAGGTCAACGGCATCTTCACCAAGGTGCAGGACCTGCGCTACGGCGAGAACAGCCACCAGCAGGCGGCGCTCTACCGCGAGCCCAACCCGGCGCCCGGCACCATCGTCACCGGCGAGCAGCTGCAGGGCAAGGAGCTGTCCTACAACAACATCGCCGACGCCGACGCCGCCTGGGAGTGCGTGAAGAGCTTCAAGCTGCCGGCCTGCGTGATCGTCAAGCACGCCAACCCCTGCGGCGTGGCCGTGGGCACGAACGCGCTGGAAGCCTACAGCAAGGCCTTCCAGACCGACCCGACCAGTGCCTTCGGCGGCATCATCGCCTGCAACCGCGTGGTGGACGGCCCGGCCGCGCAGGCCATCGCCAAGCAGTTCGTCGAGGTGCTGATGGCGCCCGAGTTCACGCCCGAGGCGCTGGAAGTCTTCGCGGCCAAGGCCAACGTGCGGCTGATCCGCATCGCGCTGCCCCCGGTGGGCGGCCAGACGCCCTGGAGCCAGGGGCGCAACGCCCTGCACGCGCAGCGCGTGGGCTCGGGCCTGCTGCTGCAGACGGCCGACAACCACGAGCTGCAGCTGCCCGACCTGAAGGTGGTCAGCGCACGCCAGCCGACGCAGGAAGAAGTGCAGGACCTGCTGTTCGCCTGGAAGGTGGCCAAGTACGTCAAGAGCAACGCCATCGTCTTCTGCAAGGGCGGCATGACCATGGGCGTGGGCGCCGGCCAGATGAGCCGCCTGGACTCGGCGCGCATCGCCAGCATCAAGGCCCAGGCCGCGGGCCTGTCGCTGGCCGGGACGGCCGTGGCGAGCGACGCCTTCTTCCCCTTCCGCGATGGCCTGGACGTGGTGGTGGACGCGGGCGCGACCTCCATCATCCAGCCCGGCGGCTCGATGCGCGACCAGGAAGTCATCGATGCGGCCAACGAGCGCGGGGTGGCGATGGTGTTCACGGGCGTGCGCCACTTCCGCCACTGAGCGGCGGCGACGCCGGAAAGGAAGGGCCCGCGCGGGCCCTTTTTCCATGGGAGAGCGCCGGGGCCGCCGCATCGGCCACGGCGCTCTCCCGGTTCAGGAGCGCACGAGTTCGGCAAAAACCTCGCGCGCGGCCGCCACGGTGGCCTCGATGTCTTCCTCGGTGTGCGCGGCGCTCACGAAACAGGCCTCGTACAGGGCCGGCGCCACGTACACGCCGCGCCCCAGCAGCCCATGGAACAGGTGGTTGAAGCGCGGCCCGTCCGTGCGCAGCACCTGCGGGTAGTCCTGCGGCAACTGCGGCAGCAGGAAGAAGCCGAACATGCCGCCCTGGCTGTCCGTGCAAAAGGGCAGGCCGACCTCGCGCGCTGCGCCCTCCAGGCCCTGCACCAGGCTGCGCGTGCGCTCGCCCAGGCGCTCGTAGAAGCCCGGGCGCGCCACCTCGCGCAGCGTCGCCAGCCCGCAGGCCGTCGCCACCGGGTTGCCCGACAGCGTGCCCGCCTGGTAGACCGGACCCAGCGGTGCGAGCTGCTCCATGATGGCCCGCGGCCCACCGAAGGCCGCCAGCGGCATGCCGCCGCCGATCACCTTGCCCAGCACCGTCAGATCGGGCGCAAAGCCCGGGATCTGCTGGGCGTACAGACTTTGCGCGCCGCCCAGCGCCACCCGGAAGCCGGTCATGACCTCGTCGAGCACCAGCAGGGCGCCGTGCTGCGTGCACAGCTCGCGCGCGCGCTGCATGAAAGGCACGCTCGCGCGCACGAAGTTCATGTTGCCGGCGATCGGCTCCATGATCACGCAGGCGATCTCGCTGCCGTGCAGCGCAAAGGCCTCCTCCAGCTGCGCCACGTCGTTGTATTCCAGCACCAGGGTGTGCTGCACCACCTCCGGCGGTACGCCGGCGCTGGTCGCGTGCCCGAAGGTGGCCAGGCCCGAGCCGGCCTTGACCAGCAGCGAATCCGCATGGCCGTGGTAGCAGCCGTTGAACTTGACGATCTTCGGCCGCCCGGTGGCGCCGCGCGCCAGGCGGATGGCGCTCATGCCGGCCTCGGTGCCGGAGCTGACCAGCCGGAGCATCTCCATCGAAGGGACGAGCCGCAGGATTTCCTCGGCCAGCTCGACCTCGCGCTCGGTGGGCGCGCCGAAGGAAAAGCCCTCCAGCGCCGCCTTCTGCACCGCCTCGACCACCGCCGGGTGGCCATGGCCCAGGATCATCGGCCCCCAGGAGCCGATGTAGTCGATGTAGCGCTGGCCGTTGGCGTCCCACAGGTAGGCGCCCTGCGCGCGCTGGATGAAGCGCGGTGTGCCGCCCACGGCGCGGAAGGCGCGTACGGGCGAGTTCACGCCGCCGGGGATCAGCGCCTGGGCGCGCTCGAACAGGCGCTGGTTGCGGTCGTCGGCAAGGGTGTCAGTGCTGTGTGTCATGGGGTGGCATCTCGAAGCCTGCCGGGTCGGGCGGGCCGCCTGCAGGTGTGTCGTCGTCGTCTTTTTCCTCGTCGGGGCCGTCGGGCAGCTGGGCCCAGAACATGCGGTCGGGCAGCGCCTGGCCCATGCCCGGGCGAAAGCCCGCCGCCAGGCAGCCGTCCAGGTAGCCGAGCGCCTCGGCCAGCGCCTCGCCGAGGTCGCAGCCGGTAGCGACCAGGGCGGCAAGCGCCGCGCTCAGGGTGTCGCCGGCGCCGGCGAAGGACGCCTCGATGCGCTCGAAGCGCCCGCTGGCGAGCACCGCCTGGGGCGAGGCCAGCACGTTGTCGATGTGCTGCCCGCCCGGCACGGCGACGCCCGTCACCAGCAGGTAGGGCACGCCCAGCGCCTCGGCGGCCATGGCAAGGTCGCGCGGCAGCGGGTCGCGCGCGCCCTCCCAGTCGGGCAGCAGCCAGCGCGCCAACAGCGCATGGCTGCCCACCAGCACCGAGGTCTGGGGCAGCAGCAGCTCGGCGAAGGCGTCCAGGTACTGGTCGATCAGGTCCTCGCGCCACCAGGACAGGTCCGGCATGTAGGCGATCACCGGCACGCCGTCGTAGTCGGCGGCGATCTCGGCGATGCGGCCCAGCGTCTCGGGGCCGCCCACGAAGCCGACCTTGATGGCCTGCACCGGCATGTCCTCGAGCACCGCGCGCGCCTGGTCGGCCACCGCCTCGCTGTCGAGCGCGTGGTGCTCGCGGATCGCCACGCTGTCGCGCACGTAGGCGCCGGTGACCACCGCCAGCGGGTGGGCGCCGA
>NZ_ALEE01000191.1 GCF_000282995.1 Melaminivora alkalimesophila | reverse complement strand
TGGGCGCCGACCGAGGCGATGGCCGCCACGTCGGCCGCCAGCCCGCCGGCGCCGCTGGCGTCGCCCGCGTTGAAGCTCAGCACGCAGACCGCCTCGGCGGCCGCGTCGTTGCCGGTGTCGGGAAAGGAGGGGGTCGTGTCCGCCGTGCCGGGGTTTTGTGTGGACATGCAATAGTGCGCAACCCTGGCGGTGGCGCAAAAGCCGCGAGCTGCCGAGAGGGCTGGATACAATCGTTGCATTCTATTGGAAGCCCCCTTACCCTTTGGAGCGTGACCGATTTCAGGACCTGGATGTGCGTGCTCTGCGGCTGGCTCTACGACGAGGCGGCCGGAGACCCTGAGCACGGTATCGCCCCCGGCACGCGCTGGCAGGACGTCCCGCCGGACTGGACCTGTCCCGAGTGCGGTGCGGCCAAGCAGGATTTCGAGATGGTCGAGATCTGAGCGAGGCCCGGCCGCAAGGCCCCGCCGGCGCCCGGGCATCCTGCCGCCCCTCCCTGACCCACCCCCTCCCTCCAGGAGCATCGGAAGACATTGGCTATGACGACAACCGGCCCCACGTTCAAGGTCCTCGTGGTGGACGACAGCAACACGATCCGGCGCAGCGCCGAGATCTTCCTGAAGCAAGGTGGGCACGAGGTGCTCCTGGCCGACGATGGCTTCGATGCGCTGGCGAAGGTCAACGACTACCAGCCGCAGCTCATCTTCTGCGACATCCTCATGCCCAAGCTGGACGGCTACCAGACCTGCGCCATCATCAAGCGCAACCCGCGCTTTGCCGACACGCCGGTGGTGATGCTCTCGTCCAAGGACGGGGTGTTCGACAAGGCACGCGGGCGCATGGTGGGCTGCCAGGACTATCTGACCAAACCCTTCACCAAGGACCAGTTGCTGCAGACCGTGCAGCAATTTGCCCATGCCCGCGACAAGGAGTGACGCAATGCCCATACAGAAAGTGCTCGTGGTGGACGATTCGAAGACCGAGCTGATGTTCCTGACCGACCTGCTGCAGAAGAAGGGCCTGCAGGTGCGCACCGCAGAGAACGCCGAGGAGGCGATGCGCCGCCTGGCCGAGGAAAAGCCCGACCTGATCCTGATGGACGTGGTCATGCCCGGCCAGAACGGTTTCCAGCTCACGCGCACGATCTCGCGCGACCCGCAGTACGCCGACGTGCCGATCATCATGTGCACCAGCAAGAACCAGGAAACCGATCGCGTCTGGGGCATGCGCCAGGGCGCGCGCGGCTACCTGACCAAGCCGGTCGACCCTGCCGAGCTGCAGGCCACCATCGAAGCGCTCGGCTGAGGGCGCACGGTTCCATGGCCCAGCGCGAGGCACTCAAGGAGCTGCAGACCCGCCTGGCGGCACGCCTGCAGGCGGCCCGCACGGAAGGCACGGCGGTCGCCAGCTGGCTGGCGGTGGAGGCGGCCGGGCAGCGCCTGCTGTTTCCGCTGGCGCAGTCCGGCGAGATCTTTTCCTGGAGCGGCGTCCAGCCCGTCCCCTACACCCAGCCCTGGTTCCTGGGCGTGGCGAACCTGCGCGGCGCGCTGACCGGCGTGGTCGATCTCGCGGCGCTCCTGGGCCAGGGCCGCCCGCGCAGCGAGCAGGCGCTGGCCGAGACCAGCCTGCTGGCGCTCAATGCGGCGCTGCAGGTCAATGCGGCACTGCTCATCGACCAGCTCGTCGGCCTGCGCGCCGCAGACGCCTTCGTCGCCTCGGAGCCGGCCGGCGCGGACGCCGCGCCGTACCTGGGGGCCGTCCACGTGGACGCCGAGGGCGGACGCTGGCAGGAGCTGGACCTGCAGGTCCTCGCAGAGCACCCTGAATTTTTGAGCATCGGCACCTGACCGAATCTTCCCCGCTTAAGGCTGAAGGCAGCACCATGTCCGTCATCAATCCATTCGGAAAACTGTTCAACCGCAAGCCGGCCGCCGCCGGGGGGGACGCCGAGCTGCCGCCCAGCGATGCGGCGGCCCTGCCCGAGGCCTATGCCGTGGACGCCATGAACAGCGTCCAGGGCGACCCGGGCGCGAGCCTGCCCTATGGGGAGGACGAGGTCGCCATCGAGGACCAGGTCCGCCTGCCCCTGCTGGGCCGCGCAGATGCGGCCGTGCACCAGCGCCGCCTGCTGATGCTGCTGGTCCTGGGCGTCCTGGTGCTGGCGCTGATCGCCGGCTGGGTGCTGCAGCAGACCAACCGCTCGGCGCAGCAGATCGCCGCCACCGGCCAGGCGCTGATGCAGTCGCAGCGGCTGGCGAAGGCGGTCACGCAGGCGCTGGTCGGCAGTCCCCAGGCCTTCCCCGACGTGGCGGAGAGCTCGAGCGTGCTGGCACGCAACGTGCGCGCCCTGGCCAACGGCGACAGCGAGCTGGACGTGCAGCCGCTGGGCGATGCGCACCAGGCGGAGTTGCAGAACATCATTCCACTGGCCGAGCGCGCCGAGCGCAACGCCGGCGTCGTCATGGGCCAGCAGAAGATCCTGACGCAGGTGGGCGATGCGTTGCGCACCATCAACCGCCAGTCGGCCGATCTGCTGGAGATCGCCGAGACCGTGTCCTCGCTGAAGCTGCAGCAGGGCGCCGCGGCCGCCGAGCTGTCGGCCGCCGGCCAGCTGGTGATGCTCACGCAGCGCATCGGCAAGTCCGCCAACGAGTTCCAGACCACCGAGGGCGTGAGCCCCGAGGCGGTGTTCCTGCTCGGCAAGGACCTGAACACCTTCCAGGAAATTGCCCAGGGGCTGCTGGACGGCAGCGAGGAGCTGCGGCTGGCCGCCAC
>NZ_ALEE01000190.1 GCF_000282995.1 Melaminivora alkalimesophila | reverse complement strand
GGCTGGCCGCCACGCGCGACCCGCAGACGCGCGAGCACCTGGAAGAGCTGATCCGCCTCTATGGCCAGACCCGCAACCAGGCGGGCGCGATCCTGGGCAACCTGCAGGGCCTGGTCTCGGCGCGCGAGGCGCAGTCGGGCATCATCGCCGACAGCGAGCCGCTGCGCCGCCAGCTCGAAGGGCTGCAGGAGCAGCTCTCGGCCAGCTCCGGCCTGGGCCTGGGCCAGCTCGCGGCACTGGTGCTGACCGGCCTGTTCGTGGTGCTGTGCAGCGTGGCGATCGCGCGCGTGCAGCTGCTCGACAGCCGCAACCGGCAGGCCGCGGCCGAGGCGCAGCAGCGCGACGCGCGCCGCCAGGAGCTGGAGGCGCGGCGCGTGAACGACGCCAACCAGGCGGCCATTCTGCGGCTGATGAACGAGCTGCAGTCGGTGGCCGAGGGCGACCTGACGCAGGAGGCCACCGTGACCGAGGACATCACCGGGGCCATCGCCGACTCGGTGAACTACACGGTGGAAGAGCTGCGCATGCTGGTGGGCAGCGTGCAGAACACCGCCGCCCGGGTGGCGCAGACCACCGCCCAGGTCGACAGCACCTCGACCGAGCTGCTGGCAGCGTCCACCGAGCAGCTGCGCGAGATCCGCGAGACCGGCCGTTCGGTGCTGGACATGGCGGGCCGAATCAACGAGGTGTCCTCGCAGGCGCAGGAGTCGGCCCAGGTGGCGCGCCAGTCGCTGCAGGCGGCCGAACAGGGTCTGCGCGCCGTGCAGGACGCCATTGGCGGCATGAACGCCATCCGCGACCAGATCCAGGACACCTCCAAGCGCATCAAGCGCCTGGGCGAATCGTCCCAAGAGATCGGTGAAATCACCGAGCTGATCTCCGACATTACCGAGCAGACCAACGTGCTGGCGCTGAACGCCGCCATCCAGGCCGCCTCGGCCGGGGAGGCCGGCCGCGGCTTCTCGGTGGTGGCGGAAGAGGTGCAGCGGCTGGCCGAACGCTCGGCCGACGCCACGCGCCAGATCGCGGCGCTGGTCAAGGCCATCCAGACCGACACGCAGGACGCGGTGGCCGCCATGGAGCGCTCCACCCAGGGCGTGGTCGAGGGCGCGCGCCTGTCCGACAGCGCCGGCACGGCCCTGACCGAGATCGACCGCGTGTCGCGCCGCCTGGCCGAGCTGATCGAGCAGATCTCCTCGGCGACCTCCCGCGAGGCGGAGCTGGCCAACGGCGTGGCCGACAACATCCAGCACATCTTCGCGGTGACCGAGCAGACCGGCGAAGGCACGCGCATGACGGCCCAGCAGGTGCGCGAGCTCTCGCAGGTGGCCGAGGAGCTTCGCCAGTCGGTGTCGCGCTTCAAGATCGCCTGAGCCGGCGCCTGCGCCGCCCACCCAACGCACAACGCCTGGGCCGAGCCCAGCCAAGAAACCAAGCCATGTCATCCACAGACGCTGTCAACGCGCCCGGCCTGGACGCGGGCCCCGGCGAGCAGGACCTCGGGCCGCTCGCCTGGGTGCTCGACGAGCTGCGCAAGTCCCTGGAAGGCGCCGTCAAGGCGATGCGCCGCTTCGTGCGCGACGCCGAGATCGCCCGCCAGTCCGATCTGGCTTCGCTCGATGCAGGCCCCCTGCGGATCGCGCGCCAGCAGCTGCACCAGGCGGGCGGCGCGCTGGAGATGGTGGGCATGGAGCCGCCGGCCCTGCTGGTGCGGGCCCTGGAGAGCGCGGTGCAGCGCTTCGTGCAGCGG
Organism: Melaminivora alkalimesophila; assembly: GCF_000282995.1. Classification (GTDB taxonomy): domain Bacteria; phylum Pseudomonadota; class Gammaproteobacteria; order Burkholderiales; family Burkholderiaceae_C; genus Melaminivora; species Melaminivora alkalimesophila. Next base: position 589 of record NZ_ALEE01000190.1, on the reverse strand, counting down.
CCCGAGCTGTGCAGCGACGAGGCGGCGGAGGTGGTCGAGCGGGCCAGTTTCGCGGTGATCGAATTCCTCGAGCACGTGCTGGCCGGCAAGCGCATCTCGCCGGTGGCGCTGTTCCCGCAGTACCGCGACGCGCAGCGCCTGGCCGGCAGCGAGCGCATCCACCCGGCCGACCTGTGGACGGTCGAGCGGCGCCTGCGCGAGCCGGAGCTGGCGCTGCCGGCCCAGGCGCTGGCCTACGACGGCGGCACGCGCGCCCAGCTCGACAGCGCCGTGCTGCGCATCGTCAAGACGGGCGATCCGCAGGCGGCGGCCGAGGTGCAGGCCGTGTGCGCCGGACTGGCGGCCGCCCAGGAAGGGCAGGGCGCGCGCGTCTTCTGGAAGGTCTGCGCCGGCTTCTTCGAGGCCCTGGCCCAGCACGCCCTGAGGGCCGACGTCTACGTCAAGCGCGTGGCCTCCCGCGTGCTCATGCAGTACGCTTCGCTGGCGCGGGGCGACGCCGCGATCAACGAGCGGCTGCTGCACGACCTGCTGTTCTTCTGTGCCCATGCCCACGCGCCGGAGGCGGCGCGGGCGCCGGCGCTTGCCGCCG
>NZ_ALEE01000189.1 GCF_000282995.1 Melaminivora alkalimesophila | reverse complement strand
CTTGCCGCCGTGCGCCGCGCCATGGGCCTGGCCCAGCACCCGCCGGTGGACTACGAGAAGCCGCGCTTCGGCCTGCACGACCCGGCGGTGCTGGCGCAGGCGCGCAAGCGCATGGCGGCGGCGACCGAGACCTGGTCGGCCCTGGCCGGGGGCGAGCGCAGCAAGCTCAAGCCCGCCGCCGACCAGTTCAGCCTGGTGTGCGATTCGCTGCGCCGCCTGCACCCGGACAGCGAGGGCCTGGCCCAGGCGCTGGAGCGTGCGCTGGAGGCGACCACCCGCTCGGGCGAGCCGCCCTCGGCAGCGCTGGCCATGGAGGTCGCCACGGCCGTGCTGTACCTGCAGGCCTCGTTCGAGGACCTGGACGGGGCGCGCGGCGCCATGGCCGAGCGTGCGGCGCGCCTGGCGCAGCGCCTGGACAGCGTGGTGGCCGGCGGCGAGCCGCAGCCG
>NZ_ALEE01000188.1 GCF_000282995.1 Melaminivora alkalimesophila | reverse complement strand
CCCCCCCAGCCGCTCGAGCCCTGGATGGAGGAGCTGTACCGCCGCGTCAGTGACCACCAGACCATGGGCAGCGTGGTGGACGAGCTGCGCGCGAGCCTGGCGGATGTGGAAAACTGCATGGACCAGTATTTCCGCGACCCCGGCAACGACACGCTGCTGGGCAGTGTGCCGCCGAAGCTGCAGCAGATGCGCGGCGTGCTCTCGGTGCTGGGCCTGGACCAGGCCTCCCTGGCGGTGGCGCGCATGCGCGAGCTGGTGGAGACGCTGATGCAGGGCGGGATCGCGGCCGAGGCGCAACCGGCGGTGTTCGAGCGCATCGGCAACAGCCTGGGCGCCCTGGGTTTCCTGATCGACATGCTGGGCTACCAGCGCGCGCTGGCGCGCAAGCTGTTCGTCTATGACGAGGAACATGGCGAACTGCGCAGCCTGATGGGGCGCGCGCCGGCGCAGGCGCCGCAGGAATCGGAAGTGCTGGACATCGCCCTCGTCCCGGACGAGGTGCCCGCGCCCGC
>NZ_ALEE01000187.1 GCF_000282995.1 Melaminivora alkalimesophila | reverse complement strand
TCGAGTGCCGCATCAACGCCGAGGACCCCTACAAGTTCGTGCCCTCGCCCGGGCGCATCACCAAGTGGCACGCACCCGGCGGGCCGGGCGTGCGCGTGGACTCGCACGCCTACACGAACTACTACGTGCCGCCCAACTACGACTCCATGATCGGCAAGATCATCGTGCATGGCGACACGCGCGAGCAGGCCCTGGCGCGCATGCGCACGGCGCTGTCGGAGACGGTGATCGAGGGCATCAGCACCAACGTGCCATTGCACTGCGAACTGATGGTGGACGCCAACTTCGTGGCGGGCGGCACCAA
>NZ_ALEE01000186.1 GCF_000282995.1 Melaminivora alkalimesophila | reverse complement strand
GGCGGGCGGCACCAACATCCACTACCTGGAAGAGTGGCTCGCCCAGCGCAAGCGCTGAGCAGCCGGCTGCTGCGACCGCAGGCCCCGGTGGCGCTGCGGCGCAGGGAAAGACGAGGCCCACGCCCATGTTCGAGCTGAAACTGCTGTGCCCCGAGGAGCGGGTGGAGGTGGTGAGCGAGGCCTTCGATGCGCTCGACGCCCTGAGCGTGTCGGTGGAGGATGCCGACGCGCAGACGGACGCCGAGCGCGCGCTCTTCGGCGAACCCGGGATGCCGGCCCCCCGGCCGGGCTGGGAGCGCAGCCGCGTCACGGCGCTCTTCGCGACGCAGCCCGCCGCCGAGGAAGCGGCGCGGCTCCTGGCGCTGCAGGATTTCTTCGACGGCTGCGAGATCCTCGGCGTCACGGCGGTGCCGGAGCAGGACTGGGTGCGCCTGACGCAGTCGCAGTTCGAGCCGGTGCCGATCACCGGGGATTTCTGGATCGTCCCCAGCTGGCACGAACCGCCGCCTGGCGCCATCCGGACCATCCGGCTGGACCCGGGCCTGGCCTTCGGCACGGGCACGCACCCGACCACGCGCATGTGCCTGCGCTGGATCGCCCGGCAGGGCGCCCAGGCCGGCGCGGCCGGGCTGGGGCGCACGCTCGACTACGGCTGTGGCTCGGGCATCCTTGCCATCGGCGCTGCCCGCTTCGGCGCGGCGCCCATCGACGCCGTGGACATCGACCCGGCGGCCGTGCAGGCCACGCAGGACAACGCCCGGGCGAACGGCGTGGAGCTGCACGCCGGCCTGCCGGAGCAGGCGCAGGGCCGCTACCAGACGGTGCTCGCCAACATCCTGGCGACGCCGCTCAAGGTGTTGGCGCCGCTGCTGTGCGCCCACCTGGCGCCGGGCGGGCACCTGGTGCTCGCCGGCATCCTGGAGCGCCAGGCCGAGGAGCTGCAGGAAGCCTACGCGCCCTTCGTGCGCCTGGCGGTGGCCGACAGCGAGGACGGCTGGATCCTGATGGTCGCGCAGGGCTGAGCCGACCCGCTGGCGCGCGGGGCTGCGCCCGGGCGCGTCCTACAATGCCCGCCCGATGAGCCAGACCACCCGTTGCCCGCACTGCGTCACGACCTTTCGCGTCGTGGCGGACCAGTTGCGCATCTCCGACGGGTGGGTGCGCTGCGGGCAATGCAAGGAGGTGTTCGACGCGACGCCCTACCTGCGGCCCTTCGAGGAGCCTGCGGCGCTGTTGCCGGACTTGTCCTTGGATGCGCTGGCGGCGCCGCGGCCGCCTGCGCTGCCGCGCACCTCGGCCATGGCGCATGTCCAGCGCCGGCCGTGGCCGGGAGCTGCCGCAGCGCCGCCGTTCGTGCCCCCGGCGGCGCCGTCTGCGGGCACGCCGACCGCCGAAGCAGCGCCGCAGCCCGAGGGCCGTCCGCCAGCCGAGGCGCCGTGGGTGCCGGCCTTCCTGCGGCGGGAGGAAGAAGAAGAGGAGGCGCCCGCCCTGCAGCCCACGCCCGACCCTGTCGCGGCCCCGCCCCAGGGGGCGGGAGAAGCGGACGGGGACGCTCTCCTGGGGCCGGCTGCCGACGGCG
>NZ_ALEE01000185.1 GCF_000282995.1 Melaminivora alkalimesophila | reverse complement strand
CTGCCGACGGCGAGGGCGACGGCGACGGCGAGGCGGCAGTCGATGCGGAGCGGCAGGAACCCATCCGGGAGGCTCTGCTGCCGGAGCCGGAGTCTGCGGAGGAAGAGACGCCCGACGCGGGGCACGCTGCCCGCTCCCCCGACCACCCGCAGGTTTCCGTTCTGGAAGCGCCTGTCCAGGAAGCCGACCTGCCGCCGGTTGCCGCGGCGGCGCCC
>NZ_ALEE01000184.1 GCF_000282995.1 Melaminivora alkalimesophila | reverse complement strand
CGGCGGCGCCCGGCGCCGAGCCACAGTTCGTGCGCGCCGCGCGCCGCAGCGCGTTCTGGCGCCACCCGGCCGTGCGGGGCGTGCTGGGCCTGCTGGCCCTGGCGCTGGCGGCCTTGCTGGCGGCGCAGGTGCTGCTGCAACACCGCGACGCGCTTGCTGCGCGCTATCCGCTGGCGCGCGCGGCGCTGCAGCAGTTGTGCATCCCGATGGGCTGCAGGCTGCAGGCGCCGCGCGACATCGCGGCCGTGGTCATCGACAGCTCCTCCTTCACGCGCGCCCACGGGGCGGCGGGCCGCTACGAGCTGCGCGTGGACCTGCGCAACACGGCAACCTACCCCGTCGCCATGCCGCAGCTGGAGCTGACGCTGACCGATGCCCAGGACCGGCCGCTGGTGCGCCGCGTGCTCGATCCGCAGCGGGAGCTGGGCGCTCCCGCGGAGCTGGATCCGGGCGCCTCCTGGGGCAGCAGCGTGGCCGTGCAGCTGGCCGGGCCGGTGGTTGTGGGCTACCGCCTGCTGGCCTTCCATCCATGACGAACGCGCGGCCGATGGCCGGCATCTCCCTAGCTTGAAAGGAAAATCCACCCCATGGCAGCGTTGATCTGCGGCTCCCTGGCCTTTGACACCATCATGAGCTTCGAGGGGCGCTTTGCCGAGCAGATCCTGCCCGAGCAACTGCACATCCTGAACGTGTCCTTCCTGGTGCCGACGCTGCGGCGCGACTATGGTGGCTGCGCCGGCAACATCGCCTACGCGCTGAAGCTGCTGGGCGGCACGCCCCTGCCCATGGCGATGCTGGGCAGCGACGGCGGCGAATACCTGGAGCGGATGCAGGCGCTCGGCATCGACACCCGCTTCGTGGGCCAGGCCGGCGATGCATACACCGCCCAGGCGATGATCATGACCGACCGGGACAACAACCAGATCACGGCCTTTCATCCGGGCGCGATGCTGCACGCGCACCGCAGCCGCATCGAGCCCGATTGCGGCGCCACGCTCGGCATCATCGCCCCCGATGGGCGCGAGGCCATGCTCGAGCATGCCGCCCAGTTCGCGGCGGCCGGCATTCCCTTCGTGTTCGACCCGGGCCAGGGCCTGCCGATGTTCGGCGGCGGCGAGCTGCGCGGCTTCATCGACCAGGCCAGCTGGGTCACCGTGAACGACTACGAGGGCAAGATGCTGTGCGAGCGCACCGGGCTGTCGCTGGCCGAGATCTCGCAGCGGGTGCGTGGCCTGGTCGTCACGCTGGGCGCGCAGGGCTGCGAGGTGTGGGAGGCGGGGCAGCGCACGCACGTGGCCGCCACCCCGCCCGCGGAGGTGGTGGATCCGACCGGCTGCGGCGACGCCTGGCGTGGCGGCCTGCTGTACGGGCTGGCGCACGGCTGGCCGCTGGTGCGCTGCGCCGCCCTGGGCAACCGCATGGGCGCGCTGAAGGTGGCGCAGCGCGGGCCGCAGAACTACCGTCTGGATTTCGACCCGCAGTCCGTCGGCTGATCTGCGTCGGCCCGCGCGGGGCGGGCCGATGGGCGCCGCCGCTGCTCCCCGATCAGGGCTTCGGGCCGCTCGGGAAGGGCCAAGCCGCCTGGGGAGCCAGGGTGGTCTGGGCCACGGGCGCGGGCGCGGGAGCCGCCGCAGCCTTGCGGGCCGGTGCCTTGCGTGGGGCGCCGCCGTTGGCCGCCGCGTCGGCCTTGGCCGCGGTCTTGCGACCGGCGGTCGCCGTGGTCTTGCCGGCCGCCCCAGCCGTCTTGGCAGCAGCCGGGGTGGCGGCCCGGGTTGCCGCGGCCGTCGACGCGCCTGCCTTGGTGGCGGCGGTCTTGCCACCGGAAGCCTTGGCAGGGGTCTTGGTGGCGGTCTTTGCCGCCGTCTTGCCTGCGGTCTTGGTGCCTGCCTTGGAGGTGGCCGGCGGCGCTGCCTTGGCCGTGCTGGTGGTCGCCGCCTGCTTCACGGGGGTGGTCGCCTTTTTCGCGGCGCTTTTCTTCGCCGTCGTGGCCGGGGCCGCAGCCTTCTTTGCCGTTGCGGCCTTGGCGGGCGCCTTCGTGCCCGCGGCCGCCGCCTTCTTCGTCGCTGCCGTGGTCTTCTTGGTGCCGGCCGTGCCCGCCGAGGCCGCGGCCTGCGCGGTGGCCGGGGCGGCAGTCTTCTTCACGGTCGCGGCCTTGCCGGCGCCCGCGGCCTTCTTGGCCGGTGCGGCCGCTCCCGTCGCGGCGGCCTTCTTCGTCGCAGCCTCGGCCGTGGCCTGCTTGGCGGTGGCCTTCCTGGCCGGGGTGGCTGCGGTCTTCGCAGCGGTCTTCTTCGCAGTTGCCATCATGTTCTCCTCGGGGTCGATTTGCAAAGAGCACGCAGCCACGCCCCTGGTGCGGACTGCGCGATCCATGGCAACGACGCTTCGTCCGCCACCACGAATGCTGGGAAAGGCACACGCTCCGGCCGGGCAGGGCCCTTGCCGGGAGGAATGTGCCGATGAAAAACCATGATCGCTTCGCTGTGCTTCTGGAAGAGCGGCCGTTCAGTCCCAGGACAGGGCGCCCCCGGTCTGGTACTCGATCACGCGCGTCTCGAAGAAATTGCGCTCCTTCTTGAGGTCGATCATCTCGCTCATCCAGGGGAAGGGGTTCTCTTCGTGGGGGAACAGCGCCGGCAGGCCGATCTGCGTGGCGCGCCGGTTGGCGATGTAGCGCAGGTAGCCCTTGAACATGGACGCGTTCATGCCGAGCACGCCGCGCGGCATGGTGTCCTCGGCGTAGCGGTATTCGAGTTCGATGGCCTGGTGGAACAGCGCCGTGATCTCGTCGCGGAACTCGGCCGTCCACAAGTGTGGGTTCTCCAGTTTGAGCTGGTTGATCAGGTCGATGCCGAAGTTGCAGTGCATCGACTCGTCGCGCAGGATGTACTGGTACTGCTCGGCCGCGCCGACCATCTTGTTCTGCCGGCCCAGCGCCAGGATCTGCGTGAAGCCGACGTAGAAGAACAGCCCCTCCATCAGGCAGGCGAAGACGATCAGGCTCTTGAGCAGCTTCTGGTCCGCCTCGGGCGTGCCGGTCTGGAAGGCCGGGTCCATGATGGCCTCGATGAACGGAATCAGGAACTGGTCCTTGTCGCGGATCGACTCGATCTCGTTGTAGGCGTTGAAGATCTCGGCTTCGTCCAGGCCCAGCGACTCGACGATGTACTGGTAGGCGTGCGTGTGGATCGCTTCCTCGAAGGCCTGGCGCAGCAGGAACTGGCGGCATTCGGGCGCCGTGATGTGGCGGTACGTGCCCAGCACGATGTTGTTGGCCGCCAGCGAGTCGGCGGTGACGAAGAAGCCCAGGTTGCGCTTCACGATGCGGCGCTCGTCCTCGGTCAGGCCCTGCGGGTCCTTCCACAGGGCGATGTCGCGCGTCATGTTGATTTCCTGCGGCATCCAGTGGTTGGCGCAGGTGGCGAGGTACTTCTCCCAGGCCCACTTGTACTTGAAGGGGACCAGCTGGTTGACGTCGGTCTTGCCGTTGATGATGCGCTTGTCGACGGCCGAGACGCGGCGGCTCTGGGCGGCGGCGGCCGTGACCGAGGGCGCCGCATGCGGCGCGGGCGCGGGGATCGCGTGCGCCTGCAGCTGCTGCAGGCGCGGCTGCGGCGCGTGGCCCGAAGGCAGGCCGGCGGACGCCAGGGGCTGCGAGGGTGTCTTGACTTCTTCGTCCCAGTTAAGCATGGCTTTTCCAGTGCTCCGATTATGGAAGCAGTGCTTCAAAAAGAAAAGCATCGAGGCGTTGCACGGCGGTGATCCCTTGTGCGTGGACTTGCGGTCTGTGGCTTCGATGCGGCGGATGGGCGGTGGCTGGCGCCGGCCTCACTGGCAGGCTTCGCAACCCGGGTCGTCGATGGCGCAGAACTGCACGTCGGTGGCCGGCACGGCGGCCGTGGCAGCGGCCGCGGCCGGATCGCTCGCGACGGCGTTGAGCTGGCGCTGGTTGACGGTGCTCATCTCCACGTGGCTGGCGCTCTGGGTGCGCAGGTAGTAGGTGGTCTTCAGGCCGCGCAGCCAGGCGAGCTTGTAGGTCTCGTCGAGCTTCCGGCCCGATGCGCCCGCCATGTAGATGTTCAGGCTCTGCGCCTGGTCGATCCACTTCTGGCGCCGGGCGGCGGCCTCGACCAGCCAGGTCGGGTCGATCTCGAAGGCGGTGGCGTAGAGCTGCTTGAGTTCCTGCGGCACGCGGTCGATGGGGGCGAGCGAGCCCTTGAAGTGCTTCAGGTCCATGACCATGACCTCGTCCCACAGACCGAGGCGCTTGAGGTCCTGCACCAGGTACTGGTTGACCACCGTGAACTCGCCCGAGAGGTTGGACTTCACCGACAGGTTGCCGAAGGAGGGCTCGATCGAGGCGTCGACGCCGACGATGTTGGAGATGGTCGCGGTGGGAGCGATGGCGACGCAGTTGGAGTTGCGCATGCCGTGCGTGGCGATGGCGCGGCGCAGCGCCTCCCAGTCCAGGCGCGCGCTGCGGTCCACCTCCACGTGGCCGCCGCGCTCCTGCGCCAGCAGCTCCAGCGAGTCCAGCGGCAGGATGCCGCGCGACCACAGCGAGCCCGGGTAGCTTTCGTAGGCGCCGCGCTCGCGCGCCAGCTCGGTGGAGGCCAGGTAGGCGTAGTAGCAGATGGCTTCCATGGACTCGTCGGCGAACGCCACGGCCGCGTCGCTGGCGTAGGGGATGCGCAGCGTGTAGAGCGCGTCCTGAAAGCCCATCAGGCCCAGGCCCACGGGGCGGTGGCGCAGGTTGGAGGCGCGCGCCTTGTCCACGGCGTAGTAGTTGAGGTCGATGACGTTGTCCAGCATGCGCATGGCGGTGGACACCGTGCGGCGCAGCTTGTCGTGGTCGATGCGCCCGTCCACCAGGTGCTGCGCCAGGTTGACCGAGCCAAGGTTGCACACGGCGATCTCGTCGTCGCTGGTGTTGAGCGTGATCTCGGTGCACAGGTTGGAGGAGTGCACCACGCCGACGTGCTGCTGCGGCGAGCGGATGTTGCACGGGTCCTTGAAGGTGATCCAGGGATGGCCGGTCTCGAACAGCATCGACAGCATCTTGCGCCACAGGTCGACGGCCGGAATGCGCTTGAAGAGCTTGATGGCGCCGCTGTCGGCCTGGGCTTCGTAGGCGGTGTAGGCGCGCTCGAAGGCTTCTCCGTACAGGTCGTGCAGGTCCGGGACGTCCGAGGGCGAGAACAGCGTCCACTGGCCTTTTTCCATGACGCGCTTCATGAACAGGTCGGGGATCCAATTGGCGGTGTTCATGTCGTGCGTGCGCCGGCGGTCGTCGCCGGTGTTCTTGCGCAGCTCCAGGAACTCCTCGATGTCCAGGTGCCAGCTCTCCAGGTAGCTGCACACCGCGCCCTTCCTCTTGCCGCCCTGGTTCACGGCCACGGCCGTGTCGTTGACGACCTTCAGGAACGGCACCACGCCCTGCGATTCGCCGTTGGTGCCCTTGATGCGCGCGCCGAGGGCGCGCACGCGCGTCCAGTCGTTGCCCAGGCCGCCGGCGAACTTGGACAGCAGCGCGTTGTCGCGGATGGATTCGTAGATGCCGCCGAGGTCGTCGGGCACGGTCGTGAGGTAGCACGAGGACAGCTGCGAGCGCAGCGTGCCGCTGTTGAACAGCGTGGGCGTGCTGCTCATGAAGTCGAAGGACGAGAGCAGCTCGTAGAACTCGATGGCGCGTGCGTCGCGATCGTCCTCGCGCAGCGCCAGGCCCATGGCGACGCGCATGAAGAACCATTGGGGCAGCTCGATGCGCCGCTTGTCCACATGCAGGAAGTAGCGGTCGTACAGTGTCTGCAGGCCGAGGTAGTCGAACTGCAGGTCGCGCTCGGGCCTGAGCGCCGCCGCCAGGCGCTGCAGGTCGAAGTCCTGCAGGGCGGGGGCCAGCAGCTCGTGCTCCACTCCGCGCTGGACGAAGGCGGCAAAGTGCTGGGCATAGGCGGCGCCCATGTCGGCCGGCGCGACCTCGCGGCCCAGCACCTCGCGCGCGACGCTGTGCAGCAGCAGGCGCGCGGTGGCGTGGCTGTAGCCGGGGTCGCGCTCGATCAGGGTGCGCGCCGCCAGGATGCTGGCGCGGTGCACCTCCTCCATGGGGATGCCGTCGTACAGGTTGCGCAGCGTCTCGGCGGCGATGGGCGCCGCCTGGACCTGCTCGCCCAGGCCCGCGCAGGCGCTCTCGATCAGCGCCTGCAGGCGCAGCAGGTCCAGCTCCACGCGCTGGCCGCCGTCGCGCACGAACAGGGTCGGCATCTGTGGCATGAGCTGTTGCTGGCGGTGCGCGCGCTCCTGCGCGCGGCGCTCGCGGTAGAGCACGTAGGCGCGCGCGACCTCGTGGTGGCCGCCGCGCATCAGGCCCAGCTCCACCTGGTCCTGCACGTCCTCGATGTGGAAGGTGCCGCCGGCCGGGCGCGAGCGCATGAGGGCGCGCACCACCGTTTGGGTGAGCTCGTCCACGATCTCGCGCACGCTGGCCGAGGCCGCGCCCTGGGCGCCGCGCACCGCCAGGAAGGCCTTCATCATGGCGATGGCGATTTTCTGCGGCTCGAAAGGCACGACGGCGCCATTGCGGCGGATGATCTGGTAGTGGCTCAGGGTCGAGGGCTGGGCCGCGCCCGGCAGGGGCGGGGTGGCAGGCGAGGGCGCCGGGCGGGGATGGTCCAGGGTGGGGGAGGGCATGGGGTTCCTTTCGGCGGTGGCGTGTGCATGGGGGATGCCAAGGCGCAGGCATGCCCCGGGGAAGCCAGGCGGAGGGGCCTGGACACTATATGTAGCGTTTTGCGTTCTTTTGAACGCTATAGGTAGTGTACGCCCAATCCAAGGCCCAGGGCCGCAAACGCGGTTCTTTCCTACAGGAGCGCCCGCCCCGCCCGCGCGCGCAGGCCACGGCGAGGCCGCCGCGGGAAGGGCGCGGGTGGGGTGTCAGGCGCCGGGGGGCAGCAACAGGCCGCGGCCCGCCAGGGCGCGGGACAGGCGGCTCCAATCGAAGCCCGCCCCCGGGTCCTGCTTGCGGCCCGGGGCGATGTGCTCGTGGCCGGCGATGTAGCGCAGATGGTGGCGCCGCAGCAACGCCGCGCACAGGGCAAGCAGGGCGGCGTATTGCGCCGCCTCGAAGGGGCGGCCCTCGATGCCTTCGAGCTCCACGCCGATGGAGTCGTCGTTGCAGTTGTCGCGTCCGCGGTAGCGCGAGCGGCCGGCGTGCCAGGCGCGGCGGTCGGTGCCGACGAACTGCCAGAGCGTGCCGCCGCGCTCGATGAAGAAGTGGCAGGACACTTCCAGCCCGCGCATCGCCGCGAAGTACGGGTGCGCGTCCCAGTCGAGCCGGTTGGTGAACAGCTGCTGCACGCAGCCCGTGCCGTACTCGCCGGGCGGCAGGCTGATGGAGTGCACGACCAGCAGGTCGACCACGGCGCCGGCCGGCCGCGCACCCTGGTTGGGCGAGGGCAGGGCGCGCGCCGCGCGCAGCCAGTCGCCCCGCCAGCCGGGCAGGGGTTCAGGCGCCGTCATCCGGGGCGTCGCCCCCCTGCGGCAGGGGAATGTTCAAGCGCTCGATGCGGTAGCGGATCTGGCGCAGGCTGATGCCCAGGCGCGCCGCCGTCGCCGTGCGGTTGAAGCCGGCCTCGTGCAGGGCGCGCACCAGGATCTCGCGCTCGCGCTGGTCCAGCCAGCCCTGCAGGTCGCTGGGCAGCGGGACTTCGCCCGCAGGCCCGCAGGGAGCGGCAGCGCCCGCGGCGGGATCTGCGCAAGGGAGAGGGGGTGCGGCGGAGGGCGTGACTTCGCCCGAGGGCGGCTCGACGACCAGCTCCTGCCCGTCGCTCAGCGCCACCGCACGGTGCAGCAGGTTCTCCAGCTCGCGCACGTTGCCGGCCAGTGGGTGGCGGGCGAGCGCCG
>NZ_ALEE01000183.1 GCF_000282995.1 Melaminivora alkalimesophila | reverse complement strand
GGGCGAGCGCCGCCAGTGCCGCCTCGGTCAGCGGCGGCACCGGCATCCCGCTTTCCTCGCCGATGCGCGCCAGCAGCGCCGCGCTCAGCGCCGGCAGGTCCTCGCGGCGTTCGCGCAGTGGCGGGACCACGATCTCGATGACGTTCAGCCGGTAGTACAGGTCCTGGCGGAAGCGCCCCTGCTGCACCTCGCAGGCGAGGTCGCGGTGCGTGGCGCTGACGATGCGCACGTCCACCGCCTCCTCCTGGGTGGAGCCGAGCGGCCGCACGCGGCGCTCCTGGATGGCGCGCAGCAGCTTGGCCTGCATGGGCAGCGGCAGCTCGCCGATCTCGTCCAGGAACAGCGTGCCGCCGCGCGCGGCCTGGAAATAACCCTCGCGGTCCTGCATGGCGCCGGTGTAGGAGCCCTTGCGCGCACCGAAGAACTCGGCCTCCAGCAGGTTTTCCGGGATGGCGCCGCAGTTCACGGTCACCAGCGGGCCGTCCGCGCGCTGGCTGCAGGCATGCAGGGCGCGCGCCACCAGCTCCTTGCCGGTGCCCGACTCGCCGCGCACCAGCACCGGCGCCATGCTGCGCGCCACCCGCGCAATGCGCTCCTTCACGGCGCGCATGGGGGCGGACTCGCCGATGAGGCGTTCCAGCGCCGGGATCGGGGCGGCACCGTCGCTGGCGCGCTGGCCCGGGCGGGCCGCGCTCGGCGGCGCGCCGGTGCCCTGCACGGCCGAGGCGACCACGGCGCGGAACTGCTTCAGGTCCACCGGCTTGGTCAGGTAGTCGAAGGCCCCGGCCCGCAGGGCCTCGACGGCGTTTTCCGCCGAGCCGTAGGCGGTCATGACCACGCAGCGCTCGCTGCGCTGCCGCTGGCGCAGCTCGTGCAGCAGCTCCATGCCGAAACCGTCGGGCAGGCGCATGTCGGTGATCACCACGTCGAAGCGCTGCTGCTCGAGCTGGGCGCGCGCCTCGGCCACGCTGGCGGCCGCGTCCACGCGGTAGCCTTCGCGCACCAGCGTCAGCTCGTACAGGGTTCGCAGGTCGGGCTCGTCGTCGATGACGAGGATGTGGGCGGCGTTGTCGGCAGGCATCACACCACGATTGTGTCAAACAGCGAGGGCGGCTCGGCGGCGGCCGTGCTGCCGCGGAACAGCACCGTGAAGGCGTTGCCCGCCACCGGACCGCGCTCCAGCACGCGGTCGCTGCGCTGGTAGGAGATGCCGGCGCCGTGGCGCTGGCACAGTTCGCGGCAGATGTACAGGCCCAACCCGCTGGAGCGGCTCTCCGAGGAGAAGAAGGGCTCGAACAGGTGGCGCTCGATGCTGGTATCGAGCGGCTCGCCGTCGCTCCAGACCTGCAGGCTGGCGCGCCCGCCGTTGCCGGCCTGGGTGGCCACCACCAGCGAGTCGGGGTGCGGGCCCATGTAGCGCAAGGCGTTGTCCAGCAGGTTCACCAGGACGCGGCGCAGGTGCTCGGCATCGAACTCCACCTGCAGCTCGGACGCCGCCAGCTCCAGCCGGCCGCGCCGGCGCTGCGGCTCCTGGGCCTGCCAGTCCTGCCAGACCTGGCGCACGGTGGCATCCAGGGGCACGACGGCCGAAGGCGCATGCCCGATCTGGTGCTGCACGCGCGCAATGTCCAGCACATCCTCGGTGATGCGCACCAGGCGCTCGGCGTTTTGCCGCACCATCTGCGCCAGGCGCTGCTGGCCGGGGTCTTGCAGCTCCTCCTCCAGCAGCGCGTTGGCCTGCATGATGGCCGCCAGCGGATTGCGGATCTCGTGTGCCACGGCGGCCGACATGCGGCCCATGGAGGCGAGCTTTTCCGTGCGCAGCCGCGCCTCCATCTCGCGCAGGTCGTGCAGGAACATCACGCACAGGGGGTCCTGCAGCTCGTGTGTCAGGTCCTGCGGCGCGTGGGTCAGCCAGCTGCGCAGGCGCAGCGCCAGCAGCGGGCGGCCGGGAATGGCGATGCGCACGTCCGCGTGCTGGGCCTGGCCGCTGGCGAAGGTCTGCTGCGCCACCGCGAGCGCCGGCGCCCAGGCGTCCATGTGTGCGAGCGGGAAGGGCAGGGTGGCGGCGGCGCTGCGCTCCAGCAGGAGCAGCGCCGCCGGGTTCGCCAGGTGGACGTGGCCGCCCCGGTCCAGCACCAGCACGCCGTCCGCCACGTGCTGCATGACCAGCGCGCTGACGGCGCGCTGCGCGCGCGCGTCCATTCGGCTGCGCTGGGCCATGTCCTGCTCGCTGATCAGCCGTGCGGCGAGCTGGTGCGCCAGGTAGGCGACGAGGAAATAGCCGGTGCCGGTGAGCGCCGCCTGCAGGTAGTGGGTGGCATCGCCGCCGCCCGGCCAGAACGCCCAGGCCAGCAGCACCAGCGTGGCGCTGGCGGCCGTGCCCAGCGCCAGCAGCAGGTTGCCGAGCACCGCCGCCATCAGCACCGGCAGGCCGAACAGCGGCGTGAAGTTGATCGTCCCGGCGGGCTGCAGCGCCTGCAGCAGGCCGATCAGCGCGATGTCCACGCCGATGGTGGGCAGCCAGCGAAAGCTCGGGCGCGGCGGCGGCGGCTCGCGCCCGGCCAGAACCCGCGTCAGGGCGCTGACGACCAGGTAGGCGAAGGCCGTGCCGGGCAGCGCCAGGCTGGCGGCGTGGCTCGTGGCGGCCCCCAGGGACAGGAGCAGCAGCAGCGCCAGCGCCACCAGCATCCGCGCCGTGAGGAAGGCCTGCCAGAGCCGGGCGAACGGGGCGGAGGGCGCGGCCAGCATGGGTGGTGGGTGGGTCCGGCGGAGGCGGCGCGCCGGCCTCAGCGGCACGGCAGGTGGGCGCTGCAGCAGTAGCTGCGCCCCTCGGCGTGCAGGGCGGCCGAGTGCGGCAGGTGCACCCCGCAGCGCGCGCAGCGCACCATCTCCTCGGGCGGCGGGACGCTGGCGGGCGGGCGGGCGCGCGGCGCGATGCTGCGCTGTTTGCTGCGCACGAGCGCATACACGACGAGCACCACCGCCAGGACCAGCAGGTATTTCATCCCCCCCAGCCTCCCCGCCCGAGCACCACTTCCATGACGAAGCGCGAGCCTGCGTACGCCAGCAACAGCAGCAGCGCGCCGGCATACAGCACGCGCGCCGCGCGCCGCCCGCGCCAGCCCATGCGCGCGCGGCCCACCAGCAAGATGGCGAAAGTCAGCCAGGCGAGCACGGAAAACACGGCCTTGTGGTCCCACAGCCAGGCCCGGCCATAGAGTTCCTCGCTGAAGAACCAGCCGACGGCGAGCGTCGCCGACAGCAGCGCGAAGCCGGCTGCCACGAAGCGGAAGGTGAGCCGCTCCAGGGTGAGCAGCGGCAGCGTGCTCGACAGGTCGGCGGCGCGCCGCATCTGCTGCTCGGCGCGGCCCATGAGCCAGGCGTGCACCACGGCAACGGCAAACAGCCCGTAGCAGGCGATGCCCAGGGTCAGGTGCAGCGCCAGCCAGGGGGAGGCCGCGACGTGCATGGCCCGCCCGGGAAACAGCGCCGCCAGCAGCACGGCCACCGCGCCGAGGGCGCACAGCGCCCAGCGGGTGCGCATCTGCGGGAACAGCTGGTGCTCCACCGCGTAGCTGGTCAGCACCAGCCAGGCGGTCATGGACAGCGCCGGCGCGAAGCCGAAGTGGGGCTGGCTGCCGAGCAGCCCCCAGGCCAGCGCCGCCGCGTGCAGCCCCCAGGCCGGCACCATCGGCCCCAGCCCGCGTGCGCCGCCGCGCGCCACGACGATGGCGGCCAGCACGTAGGCCACCGCCGCGGCTGCGGCCAGC
>NZ_ALEE01000182.1 GCF_000282995.1 Melaminivora alkalimesophila | reverse complement strand
GCTGCGGCCAGCAGCCCGCCTGCCAGGGATGCGCTCGGTAGAATCATGGGTTCGCAGTTTAGCCGCCCACCCCGGGCGGGACTCGCTGGGCGGGCTGCATCCGGCAGCCCGTGCCGGCACCTTTCGGAGCACGCAGCCATGGCCTCCGCCCTGACCGAAAAACTCACCCGTCTCGTCAAGGAGATGCGCGGCCAGGCCCGCATCACCGAAGCCAACGTGCAGGACATGCTGCGCGAGGTGCGCATGGCGCTGCTGGAAGCCGACGTGGCCTTGCCGGTGGTGCGCGACTTCATCGCCCGCGTCAAGGAAAAGGCGCTCGGCCAGGAAGTGCTGGGCAGCTTGAAGCCCGGCCAGGCGCTGGTGGGCATCGTCAACAAGGAGCTCGCCGCCACCATGGGCAAGGGCGTGGCCGACATCAACCTCGCGGCGCAGCCGCCGGCCGTGATCCTGATGGCCGGCCTGCAGGGCGCGGGCAAGACCACCACCACGGCCAAGCTGGCCAAGCACCTGATCGAGAAGCGCCGAAAGAAGGTGCTCACCGTCTCGGGCGACGTCTACCGCCCGGCCGCCATCGAGCAGCTCAAGACCGTGACCCACCAGGCCGGCGCCGAGTGGTTTCCCAGCAGCCCGGACCAAAAGCCCCGCGACATCGCCACGGCCGCGCTGGACTACGCCAGGAAGCACTACTTCGACGTGCTGCTGGTCGACACGGCCGGGCGCCTGGCGATCGACGAGGTGCTGATGCAGGAAATCCAGGACCTGCACGCCGTCTTGAAGCCGGTGGAGACGCTGTTCGTGGTCGACGCCATGCAGGGGCAGGACGCGGTCAACACCGCGCGCGCCTTCAAGGAGGCGCTGCCGCTCACCGGCATCGTGCTGACGAAACTGGACGGCGACTCGCGCGGCGGTGCGGCGCTGTCGGTGCGCCAGGTAACGGGCGCGCCCATCAAGTTCGCCGGCATTTCCGAGAAGATCGACGGGCTGGAAGTGTTCGATGCCGAGCGCCACGCCGGGCGCATCCTCGGCATGGGCGACATCGTGGCGCTGGTCGAGCAGGTCAGCGCCGGCGTGGACATGGAAGCGGCGCAAAAGCTCGCCGCCAAGGTCAAGAGCGGCGACGGCTTCGACCTGAACGATTTCCTCGGCCAGCTGCAGCAGATGAAGCAGATGGGCGGGCTGTCGAGCCTGATGGACAAGCTGCCGACCGAGCTCACCGCCAAGGCCGGTCAGGTGGACATGGACCGCGCCGAGCGCGATATCCGCAGGAAGGAGGGCATCATCTGCAGCATGACGCCGCAAGAGCGCAGGAAGCCCGAGCTCATCAAGGCCACGCGCAAGAAGCGCATCGCCGCTGGCGCGGGCGTGCAGGTGCAGGAAGTGAACCGGCTGCTCAAGGAATTCGAGCAGATGCAGGGCATGATGAAGAAGATGAAGGGCGGCGGCCTCATGAAGCTGATGAAGCGCATGGGCGGAATGAAGGGGCTGAAAGGGATGCCCGGCCTGCCGTTCTGACGGCGGG
>NZ_ALEE01000181.1 GCF_000282995.1 Melaminivora alkalimesophila | reverse complement strand
CGCCGCGGCCCGCCGCTCTACCGGTTCAGGGCGCGGCCAGCGGGGCCGTCTGCTGCGGCCCAGACGCAGAGGCAGCGGCAGCATGCAGCCCCGCGCGCCGCAGCACGCGCGGCGACCATGCCTCCTCGGGGATCAGCAGCCAGCGCCGCGCCCGCGCTGCCCGCCCCAGGTCGGTGCAGCTGGTGAGCACCACCAGCGGCACCGCCAGCGCCAGCGGCAGGCCC
>NZ_ALEE01000180.1 GCF_000282995.1 Melaminivora alkalimesophila | reverse complement strand
CGGCAGGCCCACCGGCAGCAGCCACAGCAGGGCGCCGGTGTCGGCGGCGGCGACCCCCAGCGCCAGCGCCAGGGAAGCCAGCCCCATGGGGGCGACCTTGCGCAGCGCCTCGCGCCACGGCACGGCAGCGGCCTCGCGCGGAGGCGACTTCCAGTCCAGCTCGACGCCGGTGAGGGCCACCAGCACGAACAGCGAGTGCGCCAGCATGCGCACCGGCGCCTGCAGCACGGCCAGCACGGCCTCCAGCAGCGCGCTCTTGACCAACCCCCCGGTGCCGCCGAACTGGCGCTGCTCGCCCTTCAGCAAGATGGCCAGCACCCCCAGCACGCGCGGCATGAACAGCAGGCACAGCGTCAGGGCCCACAGCGCCACCAGCCCGCCGGGCAGCACGCTCCAGTCGGCCACCAGCGGCACCCCGGCCAGCCAGAGCACGGTCCCCAGGACGATGAAGGCCAACCACAGCGGTGCCGACAGGTAGGCCATGGCGCCCGTCAGCAGCATCGCGCGGTGCACCGGGTGCAGCCCGGGTTCGGCCACCAGCTGGGCGTTCTGCAGGTTGCCCTGGCACCAGCGGCGGTCGCGCTGCAGTTCGGCCAGCAGGTCCGGCGGCTGCTGCTCGTAGCTGCCCACGAGGCCCGCGGCCAGCCAGACGTGCCAGCCGGCGCGGCGCATCAGTGCCGCCTCCACGAAGTCGTGCGACAGGATGCCGCCCGACAGCCCGCCCCGGCCCCGGATGGGCGCCAGCGCGCAGTGGCGCATGAAGGGCTCGACGCGGATGATGGCGTTGTGGCCGAAATAGTGCGACTCGCCCAGCTGCCAGTACTGCATGCCAAGGGTGAACAGCCGGCCCGCCACGCGCGCGGCGAACTGCTGGGCACGCGCGTGCAGCGTCACGTGGCCCACGGCCTGCGTCGCGGTCTGGATGATGCCGG
Source organism: Melaminivora alkalimesophila (assembly GCF_000282995.1). Taxonomy (GTDB): domain Bacteria; phylum Pseudomonadota; class Gammaproteobacteria; order Burkholderiales; family Burkholderiaceae_C; genus Melaminivora; species Melaminivora alkalimesophila. The sequence continues at coordinate 4,236 of NZ_ALEE01000180.1, read as the reverse complement.
CGCGCGGGTGCGCCTCCATCAGCTTGGCGAGCGCCACCAGGCAGTCGCCGCTCATGACGCTGTCGGCGTCCAGCACCACCATGTAGCGGTAGTCGCGCCCCCAGCGGCGGCAGAAGTCGGCCACGTTGCCGGCCTTGCGCTGCGTGCGGCGCCGGCGCAGGCGGTAGTACAGCTCCGGCTGGGGCTGCCGGGCGTTCGCCGCCAGCGTGCAGCGCAGCTCCTCCCAGGCGGCGCGCTCGGCGGCGGCGAGCTGCGGATCGCTGGTGTCCGAGAGCACGAAGACGTCGAAGTTGCGCGCATGGCCCGTGGCCGCGAGCGATTCGCAGGTCGCGCGCAGGCCGGCGAAGACCGTGGCCACATCTTCGTTGCAGATCGGCATGACGATGGCGGTGCGCACTTCGGGCGACAGCCGCTGGTGCTGCACGCGGCGCGCGTCGAGCGCGTGCGGATCGCCGCGCAGCAGTACGCGAAAGCCCATGGCGGCGGTCAGGAAGCCGGTCACCACCCAGAAGCACAGGACGGTGAACAGCGCCAGCTGCAGCCTCCCGGCCCAGGCGCCGTCGTAGGCCGGCTGCAGGTGGGCGAACAGCACGCTGCCCAGCGCCGTGATCGCCAGGGACAGCGCGAGAAACACCGCGCGGCGCTGCCGGGCGGCCTGCTCCCAGGGCTCGGCAGGGGCAGCGGGCGGCGGACGGTGGCCCGTCAGGCGCAGCAGCAGGGCGGTCCCCAGGCTGTTCCAGAACCCGCGCCAGGGCCGCGGCACCATGGAGCCGCGATGCAGCGGCGGGGCGGTCAGGGTGTGGGGGTGGCGTTCGGCGCGCCCGGTGGGGCGCTGCGGGGCAGGCGTCGCTGCCTCCGCCGGGCGGGCGGGTGCGTCCGCGAGGGGGTTCATTGGGGAAGCAGGATGTGTGTCCATGTCTCGCTCACTGCGTGGTTCTGGTGTTGCAGGAAGGCGCGCAGCTCGACCGGGCGCTGCGGGTCGAGGCGCTGCACGCGCAGGGCCAGGCGCCAGCCGCCGGTGGCCGGGTTGGGGTAGGCGCGGGCTTCGAGGACGCGGCCGTTGGCATCGCTGCTGACTTCGGCACGCAGTTCGGCGCCCGCAGGCAGCCGCTCGAGCGCGGGCCCGGCGAAGTCCAGGACGTAGTGCTCCTGGTCGCGCCGCCGGTCGGCGGGCTCGGAGGTGTGGCCGAAGCCCCGGCGGGTCTGCGTGACCCAGCTGCCGGGAGGCTGCTGCGGCGCATCGCCCTGCCAGAGGATTTCGTAGTCGAGCTCCAGCGAGCCGCCGGGCTGCAGCCCCTGACGGGGCACCCAGTAGGCGACGACGTTGTCCTCGGTTTCCTGCGCCGCCGGCAGCAGCACCAGCTCCACGCGCCCGGGGCCCCAGTCGCCCAAGGGGCGCACCCAGGCACTGGGGCGGCGCTCGTAGCGGGCCTCGTCGTCCTCGTAGCTGCTCCAGCGGCGGTCGCGCTGCATCAGGCCGAAGCCGCGCAGGCCAGCGACGGCGAACGAGGTCACGGTGGGGCGGGGCGGGTTCTGCAGCGGACGCCACAGCCATTCGCCGTCCGCGCTGGCGACCATCAGCCCATCGGAGTCGTGCACCTCGGGGCGGAAGTCGTCGGCGCGTGGCTGGTTCTCGCCGAACAGGAACATGCTGGTCAGCGGGGCGATGCCAAGGGTGGTGATCGGCCGCGTCCCGGGGCGCGCGAACAGCCGGCTGCGCACGCGCACGCGCGTCTGCTCGCCCGGCTCGACGTCGAAGCGGTAGGCCCCGGTCAGCCGGGCCGACTCCATCAGGGCATACACGGTCGCCACCTGCGCCCCGGCGGCAGGGCGCAGCAGCCAGAACTCCGTGAAGGCGGGGAACTCTTCCGCGTCGGCGCCCACGGTGTCGATGGCCAGGCCGCGGGCCGAGAGGCCGTACTGCTGGTGGCGCCCCAGCGCGCGAAAGTAGCTCGCGCCCTGGAAGACGATCAGCTCGTCCTTGTAGTCCGGCCCGTGCAGCGGATAGTGCAGGCGCAGCCCGGAAAAGCCCAGCTCGCCCCAGCGGGCGGGGTCGAAGCGGTTGCGGCCGTAGTCGAAGTCGGCCGGGTCGTAGCGGAGCGCCCGCACCGTCCCGTCCGGCAGGACCTCGTGCACCCGCACCGGCGTCTGGTGCAGCGAGCCGAGGTGCAGGAACATGGCCTCGAACGGCAGGCCCTGGCGCCGCCACAGGGCGCGCTCGGGGCGCCAGCGGATGTCGCGCAGGCCGTCATAGTCGAGCCGGGCGAGGTCGGCGGGCAGGGCCGGCGGGGCGGCCGGGGCTTCCTGGGCCGCCCGGCTGCGCGCCAGCGCAACCAGGGACTGGTAGTCGAAGGCGGCCGCCGGCAACGCCGCCAGCAGCAGCGCCGCCAGGGCAGCAGGGCTGCGCCAGCGCCGGCGCGGCAGGGGCAGGAATGCAAAAATGCAGGGCATGCCGCCTTCTTTGCAAACCCCGTGCCACTGCGGAAAAACGATGTGCTGACAAGCACTTGGCGCGCTTACTTCGGGTAACGGAAGGTAGGCGGGGCGTGCGCACCCGGCACGGGCCGCTTTTCGTCGCCCGCCAGCGACGGGTCTTTGTCAGGGTTTTTCGAAAAACCCTTGTCAATCAATGACTTAGTCTTGTCGCTCGTCGGCGACAGGCTCAGTGGGGCCCTCTGGCTTGAAGTGCGCCGGCGTGAGTTGGTGCTTTTGCAGCAAGCGGTAGAACTCGGTGCGGTTGCGCTGCGCCAGGCGGGCGGCGTCTGCGACGTGCCCGTCCGTCATCTTGAGCAGGCCCACCAGGTATTCGCGCTCGAAGCGCTGGCGCGCCTCGGCCAGGCTGAGCACCTGGGCGCCGGGCACGCGCAGCGCGCGCTGCACCAGGCTGAGCGGCACCAGCGGTGTGGTGGACAGCGCGCAGACCTGCTCGACCGCGTTGTAGAGCTGGCGCACGTTGCCCGGCCAGGGGGCCGTCGTGAGCGCCTTGAGCGCCTCCGGCGAGAAGCCCGACAGCTTGCGGTCGTACTTGCGCGCCAGCTGGTCGAGGAAATGGTTGGCCAGCAGGGGAATGTCCTCGCGCCGCTCGGCCAGGGTCGGCAGCGTCAGGGTGACGACGTGGAGCCGGTAGTAGAGATCTTCCCGGAACTGGCCGGCCGCCATGGCGGCCTCCAGGTCGCGGTGCGTGGCGGAGATGATGCGCACGTCCACCGGCTGCGACTGGCTCGACCCCACCGGGCGCACGGCGCGCTCCTGCAGCACGCGCAGCAGCTTGACCTGCAGCGCCGGTGGCATGTCGCCGATCTCGTCGAGCAGCAGCGTGCCGCCGTCGGCGGCCTGGAACAGGCCCTTGTGGTGGCTGACGGCATCGGTGAAGGCGCCCTTGACGTGACCGAACAGTTCGGACTCCAGCAGCGCCTCCGGAATGGCCCCGCAATTGATGGCGACGAATGGCTTGCCCGCGCGCGGGCTGGCGCGGTGGATGGCGCGCGCGAGCAGCTCCTTGCCCGTGCCGCTCTCGCCCAGCAGCAGCACGCTGGCGTCCGACTGGGCGACCATGTAGGCCTCGGCCAGCAGGTCTGCCATGCGTCCGGAGCGGCTGATGATCTCAGAGCGCCAGCGGGAATCGGCCTGGGCGGGCAGAGCCGCGGGTGCGGCGAGCGCCAGCGCCTGGTCGATCTGCTCGAGCAGGGCGCGTCCGTCGAAGGGCTTGGTGAGGTAGGTGAAGACCCCCTTGGCCGTGGCCTCGACCGCGTCGGGGATGGTGCCGTGCGCCGTCATGAGGATGACCGGCAGGGCCGGGCAGCGGGCGCGCAGCTCGTCAAACAGCGCCAACCCGTCCCGACCGGGCAGGCGCACGTCGCTGAGCACCAGCTGCGGGCGCTCGAGGTCGAAGTGCGCCAGCGCCGCCTCGGCCGAGGCGGCCGTCGCCACGTCGTAGCCGGCCGCGCGCAGCCGCAGCGACAGCAGCCGCAGCATGTCGGCGTCGTCGTCCACCACCAGGATGCGCTGCCGCTGGGGGGGCGGCGCGGGCGAGTCGGGGCGGGGGCGTGGCATGGAAGGGTCTCCGGGCTCAGTGGGGGCGCTCGTTGAGGCTGCGCTCGAGCGCGCGCATGGCCTCCAGGCGTGCCGTGAGCTGCCTGCTGCGCCGCTCGGCCTCGCGCAACTGCCGCGCCTGGCGCAGGCCCTCGTCTTCCAGCCGGCGCTGCTGCAGCAGCAAGGTTTCCATCAGGCGGGCAA
>NZ_ALEE01000179.1 GCF_000282995.1 Melaminivora alkalimesophila | reverse complement strand
GGCCGTGGCCGCCGAGGCGGGCATCGAGGACGCGCGCGGCGGCCTGTTGCCCGAGGACAAGCTGGAGGCGATGGCCGAGCTGCAGTCGCGCATCGGCCCCACGGCGATGACCGGCGACGGCATCAACGACGCCCCAGCCCTGGCACGCGCCGACGTGGGCTTCGCGATGGGCGGCGCGCACAGCACCGGCATGGCGATGGAGACCGCCGACGTGGTGCTGATGAACGACGATCTGCGCCGCATTCCCGACACCGTGGTGCTGGCGCGCCGCGCGCACCGCGTGCTGTGGCAGAACATCCTCCTGGCGCTCGGCGTGAAGGCGGTGTTCTTCCTGCTGGCCGTCATGGGCCAAGCCACCATGTGGATGGCGGTGGTGGCCGACATGGGGGTGAGCCTGGCCGTGGTGGCCAACGGCCTGCGCCTGCGCCGCGGCGCCGGCACGCCCCCTGCCCGCGAAGGCGACCGATGATGAACTCCCCGACGACGACCCCGATGACACCGAAACCGAAGTCCCCGCAGACCCTGCAAAAACGGCCCAGGCCCCGGCCCAACCCGGCCGGGCTGACGCGCCAGCGCGCCGCCTTCGAACACCTGCTGGCCGGCTTTCGCGCCAGCGCCGACCGGACGCCGGCCGAGCGCTGGAGCTACCTGGAGGCGGCGCACGTGCTGGCGCAGAACCGCTTCGTGCTGCACTGGCGCTCGCACTGGCACATGCTGCGCTTTGCCCGCGAACTGGGCCACCGCGCCGAGGCGCGGGGCCAGCTCGCGCGGCTCGGCCTGACTGTGTTCGGCCACCTGGTGCAGCGCCTGCCGCAGGGCAACACCGGACGCGCCCATGTGCCGGCCCTGCAGCCCATGGTTCCGCCCGCCGCCGTGCGTGCACGCATCTCCGAGGCCATGGCCTCGGTCGCGCCGCCCGCGAATGCGCCTGCCACCACCTGATCCGCGCCGCACCAAGATACCTTGACGCAGCGCAAGGACCCCCAGCCCACCGCGTGTTGCAATCGCAGTCTGCGGGATGCCGCGCCCGCGTCCGCCGCCACGCCATGACGACCCTCGCCACCACCCCATCCACGCCTGAGCACCTCGCCCACAGCCGCACCGAGGACGTGCTGGCCCTGTGCACCGGGGTGCTGCTGGTCTCCATCGGGATCGCCTTCCTCGCCAGCGCCGGGCTGGTGACGGGGGGCACGGCCGGCATGGCCTTCGTCCTGCACTACGCGACGGGCATCGGCTTCGGCAAGCTGTTCTTCATGCTGAACCTGCCCTTCTACTGGCTGGGCCTGCGCCGGTTGGGCTGGGGCTTCACGCTCAAGACCTTCGCCGCGGTCGCGCTGCTGTCGGCCCTGACAGAGCTGCAGGCCCAGTTCCTGCACATCGCGGCCCTACCGCTGCCGTACGCGGCCGTCGCGGGCGGGCTGATCCTCGGCATGGGCTTCCTGGTGCTGTTCCGCCACCGCTGCAGCCTGGGCGGCGTCGGCATACTGGCGCTGTACCTGCAGGAGCGCCGCGGCTGGCGCGCGGGCAAGGTGCAGATGGCGGTGGACTGCGCCATCGTGGCGGCGGCGCTGGTCACGGTGGAGCCGGCGCGCGTCCTCTGGTCGGTGGCGGGCGCCGTGGTATTGAACCTTATCCTTGCAATGAACCACAAACCAGGGCGCTACGTCGCAGCCTGAGCACGGCGCGATTTCCGGATCCGGCGCCAGCCCGGCGTTCTCATCGTTCAGCCCCTTGCGGCCTCGCAAGGGGCGCCCACGTTTCCCTTCTTGACCAGGAGTCCATCCATGTCCTTCTCCACGTTCTCGCGCCGGCAATGGCTCGCCGGCGGTGCCGCCCTGCTGGCCGCCGCGTCCCTGCCCGTCCTGGCCGCACCGCCCCGCGCGGCCGCGCCCCTGCCGGCGATGGAAGTCTGGAAGGATCCGAACTGCGGCTGCTGCAAGGACTGGATCGACGTCATGCAGGAGGCCGGCTTCCAGGTCACGGTGCACGACACCGGCAACAACGCCGTGCGTGCGCGGCTCGGCCTGCCGCAGCGCCTGGGCTCGTGCCATACGGCGCTGGTGGACGGCTACCTGCTCGAGGGCCACGTCCCGGCGGCCGATGTGGTCAAGCTGCTGCAGCAAAAGCCCAAGGCACTCGGCCTGACGGTGCCCAGCATGCCGGTCGGCAGCCCCGGCATGGACGGCCCGGTGTACGGCGGCCGCAAGGACCCCTACGACGTGCTGCTGGTGACGAAGAACCTGATGGGCAGCGACGTCTCCACCCGCGTCTTCACCAGCTATCGCTGAGCGGCAAGGCGGGGCGCGCC
>NZ_ALEE01000178.1 GCF_000282995.1 Melaminivora alkalimesophila | reverse complement strand
GGCGGGGCGCGCCGCCATAATCGGGCGGCCATGTCCACGACCCCCTCTTCCCCTGCGCCTGCCGGCGCGATCACCGACGTCGCCGGCATCGAGGTCGGCCACCACACGGACCCGCGCCGCCCCACGGGCTGCAGCATCGTCATCGCGCGCCAGGGGGCCGTCGCCGGCGTGGACGTGCGCGGCGCCGCTCCGGGCACCCGCGAGACCGACCTGCTCGCCCCGGGCAACCTGGTCGAGCAGGTGCACGCCGTGCTGCTTGCGGGCGGAAGCGCCTGGGGCCTGGATGCGGCCAGCGGCGCCGTGCGCTGGCTGGAGGAGCAAGGCATCGGCCTCGATGTCGGCTTCGGCCGGCTGCCG
>NZ_ALEE01000177.1 GCF_000282995.1 Melaminivora alkalimesophila | reverse complement strand
TGCCGCGGCCGGCTATGCCGCCTGCGCCGCTGCCAGCCGGGCCCACCCCGCCGAGGGCAACGTGGGCGCCGGCGCTGGCGCGGTGGTGGGCAAGATGTTCGGCTTCGGGCACGCCATGAAGGGCGGCATCGGCAGCGCCTCGGTGACCGTGGCCGGCGTCACCGTCGGAGCCTTGATCGCCTGCAACGCCGTCGGCGACGTGGTCGACCCCGAGACGGGCCAGCCCCTGGCCGGAGCGCGCACCCCCGACGGCCAGGCCCTGCGCGACGCGCGGCGCGCACTGCTGCGCGGCGAGGCGCCGCATCCGCTGCTGGCCGGCAGCAACACCACCATCGGCGTCATCGCCACCGATGCACGGCTCAGCAAGGCACAGGCGCAGCGCCTGGCGACCGTCGGGCACGACGGGCTGGCGCGCAGCATCAACCCGGTCCATACCATGAGCGACGGCGACACGTTGTTCGCCCTCGCCACGGGGGTGCGGGAAAGCCATCCGGGAATGATGGTGCTCGCCACCATGGCCGCGGAGGCGGTCGCGCGCGCCACGGTGCGGGCGGTGCAGGCGGCGCACACGCTGCGCCTGCCGGACGGCACCGTGCTCCCCGCCATGCGGGACCTGGGGCATTCCCTCGGCCTGCGCTGAGCGCACCCGGCCTCAGGCGCGCCGGGGC
>NZ_ALEE01000176.1 GCF_000282995.1 Melaminivora alkalimesophila | reverse complement strand
GGCGCGCCGGGGCTCGCCCCGACTCTGTGGTCGGGGGTCGGTCCCGGTAGCGCGCGAGAGCGCCCGATCCACCACCGCCTGCCCCCCCGCCAGCAGGCGGAAGCTGCCCTCGCCGGCGAGCTTGTCGATCATGCGGCGCGTCATCGACTGCGTGCTGCCATCGGCCGCGGTGAACAGGAACAGCGTGTTTTGCGGACTGACCCAGGTGAGCTGGGTGCGCACCCGGCCCTGGCGGCTCATGAACTCCACCCACTGCCCGAGCTGCAGCTCCAGGCCCGCCGCGGGCAGCTCGGAGGGTTGCTCGGTCTCGCCCGCATCGGCAACGCTCTCGGCCCCCTCGGCCGGCGGCGCCGCGGTGTACGGCGCCGGTTCCGGCGCTGCCGGCGCCTCGTCGTTCAGCGGCGCCGCATCCCGTGCGGCCGCACGCTCCCGAGCGCGCTGCAGCAGCTCGCCGAGGCGGCGCTGCAGCTGGCCGATCTCCTGCTCGGGCTCGCCCGCCGCCTGCAGCGCCTCCACGATGCGCGGCAATGCCTGCTCGAGTTCCGCGGCCAGGCGCTCGGGTTCGGCGCGCAGCGCCTCCTCCTGACCGCACACCAGCAACAGCGGCACCAGCCCCAGGTACCCGCCCGGATCGTCCCCATCGCCTTCGCCCGCGCCGCCCAGCTGGGCCCGCGCCACGACCCGCGCCCACGGCCCGGTGACGAAGGCGTACAGGTCGGTGGGCGCGTCGCCGGCCCCGGGCAGCCGGGCAAAGCTGTCTGCCAGGCTGCGCGCCAGCTCCTCGCGCTGCGCGCGCTCGCGTTGCTCGCGCGCGCGCGCCTCGCGCCGCTCGCGCCGCTGCCGCTCCTGGGTGGCCCAGGCCTTCTCCAGCGCCTGCATGACACGCTCGAACGGTGCCGCGCTCTGGATCGGGGTCGCCACCAGGTGGTCCACCACCTCGTTGACCAGCCGCATGAAACGGCTGAACGCCGGCGCTTCCGGATCGTCGAAGGCCAGGCTGCGCTGCGTGAGCTCATCGAGCAGCCGCCGCGCCGGGTGCTGCTCGTCGGTGAAGAAGCGCGTATCGTGGCGCACCAGCTCCTTGAGGGCCGGCTCCAGGCTCTGCACCGCCCGCTGCATCGGCGGCAGCAGGCGCGAGTCCTGGGCAATGTGCTCCATCATGCGGCTGACCACGTCCTGCGCAGTCGGTTCGGGCGCCGCGGCGGGCCGCTGGACGGACGCCGCCAGCGCGGCCCCCGGCGCGGACGCTGCGGCCCCTTGTGCCGCCCCGGGCGCCAACCGGCCGATCAGGCGCTCCAGTTCGGCGATGTCCTGCATCGCCTCTGCCGCCTCCTGCGTCACGTGGACGGGCTGTGGCGCCACCGCAGCGAAGGCCGAGGCCGGCACCGCCACCCCCGAGGTCGCCAGCAGCGGATCGCCCGCCCCGGCAAGCATCTGCCGCAGCATGCCCACCGTGAGCAGCGCCTCCTGGGCCTGCGCCGCCAGCGGCATGCCGCCCGAGAGCGGACCAGGCAGTCCCACCGCGCCGGAAGCGTGGAAGTGGCTGCCGGGCATCCCGTACATGGAGGTGCCATAAGCGGAAGGGCCGTAGCCTCCGCCATGGCCGCTGGTCGGGTAGTAACCGCTGGGCCCGCCCAGCATGTCGTGCCCCGTGCGCGCCGCGGCGGCGCCCGTGACGGCGTAGCCCACCGGCCGCACGCCCTGCTCGCGCAGTCTCTGCGACGCGGCCTGGTAGGCGCGCACGAGCTGGCGCGCCAGCTCCTCGCGCATCTCGGCCATCCACAGCCCGCGCACCTCGCCCGGCACGCCCGTCTCGCCGACCACCCGCTGCAGCGCCCGGATGTAGTTCTCGGGGCGCAGCGGATTGCGCTCGGGCTGCACGCTCAGCAGCCCCTGCGCCGCGCTGACCAGCGCATTGAGCTCGGCCAGAGCCACGTCGGTGGCGTGCGCGGCGACCTGGTGGGCGCGTGCCAGCTCGACCTGGGCCTGTACCTCGGCGTCGTCCACCAGCGCCAGCTCGCCGAAGTCCATGCCCGAATCGTGGCTGACTGGCGCGCGCGGCTGCGCCAGTCCGTCGGCGAACACTTCCAGCAGGGCCAGCGGATAAGCCTTGACCAGCGCCGCCTCGTGCTGCCCCAGCAGGCGCAGCGCGTCCGCCACCAGGGAGCGCTGCGCGATGTCGCGGCTGCGCTCTTCCCGCTCGCCCAGCGCGGTGCGCGTGGCACCGGCCAGCCCCTGCATCAAGGCCTCGCCCTCGCGGATGGCCTGCACCACGCAGGCGCGAAAGACCGAGGTGGCGCGGGGCGCAGAAGCGGGCATGTCTCGAGGATGGGGCAAGGCGGGCGAAAGACCTTCCTATGGTACTACCGGCCCCCTCACTTGAGCGCCTTGTAGCGCATGCGCTTCGGCGCCGCGCCCTCCTCGCCCAGGCGCTTTCTCTTGTCGGCCTCGTACTCCTGGTAGTTGCCGTCGAAGTACACCCACTGGCTGTCGCCCTCGGCCGCCAGGATGTGCGTGGCGATGCGGTCCAGGAACCAGCGGTCGTGGGAGATCACCAGCACCGTGCCGGCGTATTCCAGCAGCGCGTCTTCCAGCGCGCGCAGGGTCTCGACGTCCAGATCGTTCGACGGCTCGTCCAGCAGCAGCACGTTGCCGCCCTGGATCAGCGTCTTGGCCAGGTGCAGGCGGCCGCGCTCGCCGCCCGAGAGGTTGCCGACCTTCTTCTGCTGGTCCTGGCCGTTGAAGTTGAAGCGCCCGGCATACGCCCGCGAGGCCATCTGGAACTTGCCGACGTTGATGATGTCGAGGCCGCCGGAGATGTCCTCCCAGACGGTCTTCTCGTTCTCCAGCGCATCGCGCGACTGGTCCACGAAGGCCATCTTCACGGTCTGGCCGATGACGATCTCGCCGGAATCGGGTTGCTCGCGCCCGGCGATCAGCTTGAACAGCGTGGACTTGCCGGCGCCGTTCGGGCCGATGATGCCGACGATGGCGCCGGCCGGGATGTTCATCGACAGGTCATCGATCAGCACCCGGTCGCCGAAGCTCTTGGTGACGTTCTTGAACTCGATGACCTGCGTACCCAGGCGCTCGGCCACGGGGATGAAGATCTCCTGCGTTTCGTTGCGGCGCTGGTATTCGTAATCGGACAACTCCTCGAAACGGGCGATGCGCGCCTTGGACTTGGTCTGGCGCGCCTTGGCGTTCTGGCGCACCCACTCCAGCTCCTTCTTCAGCGCCTTGGCGCGCGCCTCCTCGCCCTTTTGCTCGGCCTCCAGGCGGGCCTGCTTTTGCAACAGCCATTCGGTGTAGTTGCCCTTGTAGGGGATGCCCTGGCCACGGTCGAGCTCCAGGATCCATTCGGCGACGTTGTCCAGGAAATAGCGGTCGTGGGTGATGGCGACCACCGTGCCCGTGAAGCGGTGCAGGAACTGCTCCAGCCATTCGACGGACTCGGCGTCCAGGTGGTTGGTCGGCTCATCGAGCAGCAGCATGTCGGGCTTGGACAGGAGCAGCTTGCACAGCGCCACGCGGCGCTTCTCGCCGCCCGACAGGTTGCCGATCACGGCGTCCCACGGCGGCAGGCGCAGCGCGTCGGCGGCGATCTCCAGCTGGTGCTCGGAATCGGTGCCGGCGGCGGCGATGATGGCCTCAAGCTTGCCCTGCTCGGCCGCCAGCGCGTCGAAGTCGGCGTCCGGCTCGGCATAGGCGGCATAGACCTCATCGAGGCGCTGGCGGGCG
>NZ_ALEE01000175.1 GCF_000282995.1 Melaminivora alkalimesophila | reverse complement strand
CTCCTGCGGCAGGTAGCCGATCGACAGGCCAGGCATGGGAATCGCCTCGCCCTCGAATTCCTTGTCCACGCCGGCCATGATTTTCAGCAGCGAGGACTTGCCCGAGCCGTTCAGGCCCAACACGCCGATCTTGGCGCCGGGAAAGAAAGAAAGCGAGATGTCCTTCAAGATCTGCCGCTTCGGCGGCACGGTCTTGGAGACGCGATTCATCGAGAAAACGTATTGGGCCATCGTATTTTTGGAAAAAACTGCAAAAAGCTGTGTGTGTTGGGCCACGCAGGCAAACCAAGATTATCCGCCCATGCGACAATCGGGTCTGCCATGGGCCCCAGTCACCCTGGCACCAGCACTGCAGCTGGGGACGAAGGATGCCATCCCGGCCATCCGGGCTCCCGCTCTCGCAATCACCGGAACCCCTTGCACTGGCCCGGCGGCCTCTTGCGCCGTCGGCGGCGGGCCGGTACCCAGCGCCCCGGATGGGCGCATCGGATCCAATGACATTTGAAGAACTGAACCTGGCGCCAGCCATTCTGCGCGCTGTGCAAGAGCAGGGCTACGACAGCCCCACCCCCATCCAGGCCCAGGCGATCCCCGCCGTGCTCGAGGGCCGCGACCTGCTGGCCGGGGCCCAGACCGGCACCGGCAAGACGGCCGCGTTCACGCTGCCGATGCTGCAGCGCCTGAGCGCGGGCGAGGCTGCCACCAGCCGCTTCGGCGGCCGCGGCGTGCGCGCCCTGGTGCTGACCCCGACGCGCGAACTCGCTGCCCAGGTCGAGGAGTCGGTGCGCGCCTATGCCAAGCACCTGAACATCAAGTCCACGGTGATCTTCGGCGGCGTGGGCATGAACCCGCAGATCGAGCGCATCAAGCGCGGCGTGGACATCCTGGTGGCCACGCCCGGTCGCCTGCTGGACCTGCAGCAGCAGGGCTTCCTCGACCTGTCCACGGTCGAGATCCTGGTGCTCGACGAGGCCGACCGCATGCTCGACATGGGCTTCATCCATGACGTGAAGAAGGTGCTGGCGCTGCTGCCCGCCAGCAAGCAGAGCCTGCTGTTTTCCGCCACCTTCAGCGACGAGATCCGCGAACTGGCGAACGGCCTGCTCAAGAACCCGCAGAGCATCCAGGTCACGCCGCGCAACACCACCGTGCAGCGCATCAGCCAGGTCATCCACCCGGTCGGCCGCGCCAAGAAGAAGCAGGTGCTGCTGCACATTATCCAGCAGCACGACTGGAGCCAGGTGCTGGTCTTCACGCGCACCAAGTTCGGCGCCAACAACGTGGCCGACTACCTGACGAAAAACGGTGTCTCGGCCATGGCGCTGCACGGCAACAAGAGCCAGAGCGCGCGCACGCAGGCGCTGGAGGGCTTCAAGAGCGGCCAGATCCGCGCCCTAGTGGCCACCGACATCGCCGCGCGCGGCATCGACATCGACGACCTGCCGCACGTCGTGAACTACGAGATCCCCAACGTCCCCGAGGACTACGTGCACCGCATCGGCCGCACCGGCCGCGCCGGGCGCGAGGGCCACGCCGTGAGCCTGGTCTGCATGGACGAAGAGGGCTTCATGATGGAGATCGAGCGCTTCACCAAACAGGAGATCCCGGTGCAGGTGATCGAGGGCTTCGGCCCCGACGAGGGCGAGAAGGCCGAGCCCATCGCCATGGGCCGCCAGACCATCTGGGGCGGCGCAGGTCGCCCGCCCAGCCGCGAGGTCATGCAGGCGGCCGCCAAGGCCGCACGCCAGGAAATGATGGAGCGCATCCGCGCCAACAAGGCCACTGCCGGCGGCGGTGGCCAGCG
>NZ_ALEE01000174.1 GCF_000282995.1 Melaminivora alkalimesophila | reverse complement strand
GGCGGTGGCCAGCGCACCCGCCAGGCCGGTGCGGCGGCAGGCGACGAGACTTCTGCGCGTGGCAGCAAGAGCGAGGCCGGGCGGGGCCGAAGCGGCGAGGGCGGGCAGCGCAGCGGCGGCCAACGCGGCGCAGCGCGCGCCCAGCAGCAGCCCGGCACCGGCGGCGGCCGCAAGCGCAACGCGGGCGGCTCGGCAGGAGGCAGCGCCGGCACGCGGCGCGGCGACGACAGCCAGCCGCGCAGCGAGAACGCGCACATGCTCACGCAGCTCGGCCATTCCCTGCTGCCGCGCGGCGCGGGCGGACACGGCGGACAGCCCGATCCGATGCGCACCAGTGTCGACATCATGGCAGGCAGCGGTCGGCGCGGCGGTGGCCGTGGCGGTCCGCGCGGCCCTCGCGGGGGCTTCGGCCGCTGAAAGGGCAAGGGCGGCCGGGCGGCCGCTCCTGCGCCATCCCTGGCACTGTGCCCGGCCCGATGCCGGGCTTTTTTCTGTCACGGATCGCCGGACGCTGCAGGCTAACATCGTGGGCGCAACCATCCCAAGCCGTCTGCCACCATGACCCTTCTGCCCCCGACCCCCGGCCGCCCGGGCCGAACCGTGCGCTTTTCCGATCTGGCGGCCCTGCGCTGCGCCCCGGCGCTCGTCGCCGCGGCGCTGCTGGCAGCCTGTTCCAGCACCCCCCTGCCCCCCTGGCCCACACAAACCCCTGCGGGCTCCAGCCCCCGACCGGCGCGGGTCGTGCCCGCACCCCTGGGCGGCCCGCAGGCCTCGCAAGAGGCCGAGGCCGGCGCGGTCACGGTGACACCCATTCCGCCCGGCAGCGGCC
>NZ_ALEE01000173.1 GCF_000282995.1 Melaminivora alkalimesophila | reverse complement strand
CCCGGCAGCGGCCCTGCCGAAGCGGCTGCCACGCCGCTGGTCGCCGGCGCCGCCGCGCTGGAAGCCCGCTTTCCCGCGCCCGCGGTGCGCTACGACACGCCCGGGCTCGCCGACGGCCGCCGGGCCTTCACCACCAACGCCGAGCTGGAGCAATGGCTGCGCCACTGGGCCGCCAACCGCTCCGGCAGTACCCGCATGCAGGTGCTCGACATCGGCCGTTCGCAGCGCGGCACACCGCTCCTTGCCCTGGTGGCGACGCGCGCCCGCGGCACCGACGTCGCCGCGCTCGAGGACAGCGGCCGCCCCACGGTACTGCTCATCGGCCAGCAGCACGGGGACGAGCCAGCCAGCGCCGAGGCCCTGCTCATCGTGGCGCGCGAGCTGGCGCCAGGCGGGCTGCTGGAGCCCATGCTGGAGGCGATCAACGTGATCGTGGTGCCGCGCGCCAACCCGGACGGCTCGGAAGCCGGCCAGCACCTGTTGGCCAATGGCGTGGATCTGGACCGCGACCACCTGTTGCTGGCCACCCCCGAGGCGCAGGCGCTGGCGCGGCTGGTGCGCAATTACCGTCCCATCGCGGTGGTGGACGCGCACGAACATGCCGTCGCAGGGCCGCTGCTGGAGCGCCACGGCGTGCTGCCGCGCGCCGACCTGATGATCGGCCACGCCACCACGCCCAACCTGCCGGAGTTCATGGTCAAGGCAGCGCGCGAGTGGTATGAGGCTCCCATGGCGCGCGCGCTGGACACCGCCGGCCTGCGCCAGGAGCCCTACCATGCCTTCCCGACCGGGCAGCCGACGGCGCAGCGCCTGTCGACCGGCAGCACCGAGGCGGCGGACGCGCGCAACGTGAACGGCCTGAAGAACGCCGTCAGCCTAATGATCACGAGCCGCGGCGCGGACCTCGACCGGATGCACCTGCAGCGGCGCGTGCACGCCCACGTCACGGCGCTGTCGAGCGCGCTGCGCAGCACGGTCGAGCGTGCGGCCGATCTGGAGGCGGTGCGCTCCTACGAGGCGCGCGATACCGCATCGCAGGCCTGCCGCGGCGAGCTGGTGGTGCGCGCGCGCGGCACCGCCCTGCAGCGCGAGCTGCTCGCCATCGACCCGCAGACGGGCCTGGACCGTCCGCTGCACCTGCAGTGGGATTCCACCCAGGAACTCGAGCCCGTCACGCGCCGCGCGCGCCCCTGTGGCTACTGGCTCTCGGCCGGCGCCGCCGCGGCGATCGAGCGCCTGCGGCTGCTGGGCGTGCAGATGCTGCGCGTGGCCGAGCCGGGGGCCGTGCTGGCAGACAGCTACGAGCAGGTCGGTGCAGGCGCTGGCGCGCAGATGCAGCTCAGCCTACGGCGCGGCCTGGTCGACGTCCCAGAAGGGAGCTACTACGTGCCGCTCAGCCAACCGCTGGCGAACCTGGTGGTGGCGGCGCTGGAGCCCGACACGGACGGCAGCTACCTGAGCCACCGCCTCATCGGCCACCTGTCGGACGCCCTCCGGGTCATGGGCCACCCCTCGCTGGTCTTCGAGGAAATGGACTGAACCCCGGCCAGGCGCGGCGGCCCGGACCCTTCAGCCGGCGCCCTGCCCCAGTCCCGGGCCGGCGCCGAGCAGATCGACCAGCTCGGGCACCAGCGTGTCCGGACCGCGCGCGCTGACGGCGGCAGCATAGGTCTGCTCGACTGCCTGCGCAATGCGCCGCGTCGCCTGCGAGTCGCCCGCCATCGCCTGGTAGTAGCCCAGGTCCTTGAGGGCGTTGCCCATGGCGAAGCGCAGGGCCGACGGGTCCTGCGCCATCAGGTAGGGACGCAGACGCTCCAGCGCCACGCCGGCGCCCCCGCCCTGTGCCAACACCTCGACGAAGGCCTCGGCGGGAACGCCCCCCGCCAGGGCGCAGGCCGCCGCCTCCGCGATCAGGGCCACGCTGCCCAGCGACACGTAGTTGTGCAGCAGCTTCATCCGGTGGCCGGAGCCTGCCGCGCCGATGTGGGTGATGTTCTCGGCGAAGCTCTGCAGCACCGGACGGCAGCGCGCCAGCACCTGCGCCTCGCCGCCGACGAGCAGGTTCAACCGCCCTTCGCGCGCCTCGCGCGGCGTGCGCGTCATGGCGGCATCCAGGAAGTGCACGCCCGCCGCCTGCGCCTGCGCCGCCAGGCGTTCGGTGGATGAGGGAATGGCCGTCGAGCAGTCGATGACCACCGCCCCGGGCGCGAGCGCCGCCAGGGCGCCGCCCTCGCCCAGGAGGATCGCCTCCACCTGGGGGGAACCGGTGACGCACAGCAGCAGCACCTCCGCCTGGGCCGCAAGCGCCTGGACGTCCTTGCACGTCGCCACCCCCAGAGCCAGCAGCTCATCCAGCGGCTGGTTGCCGGGATGCTCGAGCACCGTGAGCGCGTGGCCCTTGCCGGCCAGGTTCAGGGCAATGCCGTGCCCCATCAGGCCGACGCCGATCAGGCCGATCCGAGGTTGCTGCATGGCTCGTCTTTCCTTCCTTGCACCGCCCCGGCAGGGCAGGCGCGGCCCGGGCATGGATGATCGAAGCGGCAAGTTCGCCGCCTCATCGCTCGCCTTGCCCGCTCACTTCCTCTGTGGCGGCAAGTCGGTGCACGTGCCATGCGCCGCCTCGGCCGCCATGCCGATGCTCTCGCCCAACGTCGGATGCGGGTGGATGGTCTTGCCGATGTCCACGCTGTCGGCGCCCATCTCGATGGCCAGGGCAATCTCGCCGATCATGTCGCCCGCGTGCGTGCCGACGATGCCGCCGCCCAGGATGCGGCCGCGACCGCCCCCCTCGGGCGAATCGTCGAACAGCAGCTTGGTGAAACCCTCGTCGCGCCCGTTGGCGATCGCCCGGCCCGAGGCGGCCCAGGGAAACAGGCCTTTCTTGACCTTCAGGCCCTGCGCCTTCGCCTGGTCTTCGGTCAGGCCGACCCAGGCAATCTCCGGGTCGGTGTAGGCAACGCTCGGGATCACGCGCGCGTCGAAGGCGGCCTTGGCGAGCTTCTGGTCGCCCTTGAGCTCCCCGGCGATGACCTCGGCGGCGACGTGGCCCTCGTGCACTGCCTTGTGCGCCAGCATGGGCTGGCCGACGATGTCGCCGATGGCGAAGATGTGCG
>NZ_ALEE01000172.1 GCF_000282995.1 Melaminivora alkalimesophila | reverse complement strand
GAAGCCTTGAACTATACAACACAAAGGAAGCACCAGACAAGGCCGGGTGGAAAAATCTTCTGATCATTTCCACTTGCACCATCCAGGCCACTTCTTCAAGCGCCCTGGCGGTGCTGAGCACGTAGTATAGCCCGAAACTTCCCCGTCGGCGCAAGACTACAGCCTCCACTTCTCCAGCAGCTTGTCGGGCGTCAGGTTGTCGTAACCCTCGAAAGGCTGGTGGATCCAGGGGTTGGTCGGCAGGTACTCCACCGAGTAGTCGGGCGTGAAGGTGGAAAAACCCTTGGTCCAGATCACGGCGCTGCGCAGCTCGGTGATGGGGGCATAGTTGGTCTTGAGCATGCGGATCACGGCGTTGAGCGTGTGGCCCGAGTCCGCCAGGTCGTCCACCAGCAGCACCCGCCCGGCAATCTCGCCCCGCGGCGTGGTGATGAAGCGGGCGATGTCGAGGTGGCCTTGCACGGTGCCGCCCTCGGCACGGTAAGAGCTGGTGGACATGATCGCCAGCGGCTTGTCGAAGATACGGCTCAGGATGTCTCCCGGCCGCAGGCCGCCGCGTGCCAGGCAGAGGATGGTGTCGAACTCCCAACCCGACTGGTGCACCTTGAGCGCCAGCTTTTCGATGAGGTTGTGGTACTCGTCGTAGCTCACATAGAGGTGCTTGCCGTCTTCCGTCAGCATGGTGACTCCTGCATGGGGGATGGTCGATTCCTGTCCGGCGTCGGTCTGCAGCCGGGCGGCCTGGGCGTGCGTCACGCCGCGTAGGGATCCTGCAGCAGGATCGTGTGGTCGCGGTCCGGGCTGGTGGAGACCATGGCGATGGGCACGCCGGTGGTCTGTTCGATGCGCTCGAGGTAGCGCCGCGCGTTCACGGGTAGTTCGTCGTAGCGCGTCACGCCGACGGTGGATTCGCTCCAGCCGGGCAGCTGCTCGTAGATCGGGCGGCAGCGCGCAATGTCGTCGGCGCCGAGCGGCAGCAGGTCGATGCGCTCGCCGTCGAGTTCGTAGCCGACGCACAGCATCAGCTCGGTCAGGCCATCGAGCACGTCCAGCTTGGTGATGCACAGCCCCGACAGGCCATTGACCTGGGCGCTGCGCTTGAGCAGCGCGGCATCGAACCAGCCGCAGCGCCGGCTGCGGCCGGTGGTGACGCCGCGCTCGGCGCCCACCGTGCTCATGTGGTAGCCGGGCGTGCCGGGCGTCTCCCAGTCCAGTTCGGTGGGGAAGGGGCCGCCGCCCACGCGCGTGCAGTAGGCCTTGGTGATGCCCAGCACGTAGTGCAGCATGCCGGGGCCGACCCCGGCGCCGGCCGCGGCATTGCCGGCGACGCAGTTGCTCGACGTGACGTAAGGGTAGGTGCCGTGGTCCACGTCCAGCAGCGTGCCCTGGGCGCCCTCGAACAGCAGGTTGCCGCCGGCCGCATGGGCCTCGTTGAGCTCGCGCGAGACGTCGGCCATCATGGGGCGCAGCTGCTCGGCGTGCCGCATGGCTTCTTCGTAGACGGCATCGAACTGCACCTCGCCGTCGCGCAGGTAGGGTTGCAGCGCTTGTGCGAAGGTGAACTCGCGGGAGCCGAGGAACGTGGTCAGCACGTGGTTGTGCAGCGCCAGCAGCTCGCGCAGCTTCTCGGCGAAACGCTCGGGGTTCTTCAGGTCCTGCACCCGCAGGGCGCGGCGCGCGATCTTGTCCTCGTAGGCCGGCCCGATGCCGCGGCCGGTGGTGCCGATGCGCTCGGCACCGCTGTGCTCGCGTGCGGCCTCGCGCGCGACGTCCAGCGCGACATGGAATGGCAGGATCAGCGGACAGGCTTCGCTCACGCGCAGGCGCGAGCGCACTTCGACGCCGGCGCGTTCCAGCCCGGCGATTTCCTCGAGCAGCTTGGCGGCCGACAGCACGACGCCATTGCCGATGTAGCAGCGCACGCCGGGGCGCATGATGCCGCTGGGGATCAGATGCAGCGCCGTCTTCACGCCATTGATGACCAGGGTGTGACCGGCGTTGTGGCCGCCCTGGAAGCGCACCACGCCCTGGGCGCTTTCGGTCAGCCAGTCCACCAGCTTGCCCTTGCCCTCGTCGCCCCACTGGGTGCCCACGACCACCACGTTGCGGCCTTTTCCTGTCTGCATGTCAAATCCATCCAAAACGCAAAAATCCAGAATCCATCCAGGCGGCCTCGGCACCCCAGCGCATCGCGGGCGACAGGCGGCCGACCGGCTCCTGCGGCCCTCTCAGAGCGGGCGCACCTGCCAGCGGCCGTCGGCCAGCACCAGCTCGCGGTCGCAATGGAACTCGTCGACCTCGCTGCCATGCTCGGTCAGCATGCACACCACCGTCTCGCCCTGCGCGCGCAGCGCAGCGATGGCGGCCCCGGCCTCGCCGTTGCGGCTCCAGGGGGCGCGAATGGCCGCCTTGAGCGGGCGCGGCGCCACCACCGAGACGAGCTGCTTGAGGTCGAGGCTGAAGCCTGCCGCCGGGCGGTTGCGCCCGAAGGCGGCGCCGACTTCGTCATAGCGGCCGCCGCGCACCAGCGCGTCGCTGGCACCGGCCGTGTACATGGTGAAGCGGGTGCCGCTGTAGTAGGCATAGCCGCGCAGGTCAGCGAGGTCGAAGGAAACGCGCGCGCCATCGATATGGTCGGCAATCACCTGCAGGTCGGCCAGCGCCTCGGCGATGGCCGGCGCCGG
>NZ_ALEE01000171.1 GCF_000282995.1 Melaminivora alkalimesophila | reverse complement strand
GGCCGGCGCCGGCTTGAGGACGCGCCGCGCCTCGTCCAGCACCTGGGCGTCGCCGTACAGCTGCAGCAGGGCGGCGAGGCCCTCGCGCGATGCCTGGGGGAAGTCGCGCGTGAGGCCGGCCAGCTCGCTCGCGTCCTTGGCGGCGAGCGCGGCGTGCACCTGGTTGAGCCGCCCCAGGTCGACCGGGACGCCGGCCAGCAGGGCGCGCACGATGCGCACGTCCGCCAGGTCCACGCTCACCTGCGCGACCTGCGCGACGCGCAGGCAGGCGAGCGCCAGCTGCACCGCTTCGATGTCGGCCTCCAGGCCCGCGTGGCCGTAGATCTCGGCGCCGAACTGCAGCGGCTCGCGCGTGGCGTGTGGCCGGTCGGGCCGGGTGTGCAGGACCGGGCCGCAGTAGCACAGGCGCGTCACGCCGCGGCGGTTGAGCAGGTGGGCGTCGATGCGCGCGACCTGCTGCGTGGTGTCGGCGCGCAGCCCGAGCATGCGGCCCGAGAGCTGGTCGACCAGCTTGAAGGTCTGCAGGTCCATGGCCTCGCCGGTTCCGGTGAGCAGCGACTCCAGGTGCTCCAGGAGCGGCGGCATGACCAGCTCATAGCCGTAGCTGCGCGCCGTGTCGAGCAACCCGCGGCGCAACTCCTCGATGTGCCGGGCCTCGGAAGGCAACACATCGGCAATGTGATCCGGCAGGACCCAGGCAGACATGGAATGGGAAGGCTGTTGAAAAAGGGATTCTACCGGCACAGGGCGCCGCAGGACCGCCCGCGTGCGACCTGCTGCTCAACGCAGCAACAGCAGCACCAGCGCTCCCGCCAGCATGCTCAGCAGCGCGCAGAAGCGGATCTGTCCGTCGCGCAGCGCGAGCAGCTGCGTGAACAGGCGCCGCCAACCGGCCGGCGACACGAAGGGAAACAGCCCCTCGAGCACCAGCATCAGGCCAAAGGCCGTCCACAGGCTGCCGGACCAGTCCATGTCGGGAAGGGGCCGCCCTCAGGGCGCGCCGCGACCGGTGGCGCCCGAACCGCGCAGCGCCTTGAAGAATTCCGTCGAGGAGGGATCGAGCACCACCACATCGCTCTTGCGGTTGAAGCTCGCCTTGTAGGCTTCCAGGCTGCGGTAGAACTGTGCGAACTGGGGGTCGCGTCCGAAGGCTTCGGCGTAGATGCGTGCGGCTTCCGCGTCGCCCTCGCCCTTGACCTTCTGGGCATCGCGGTAGGCGTTGGCGATGGTGATCTCGCGCTGGCGGTCGGCGTCGGCGCGGATCTTCTCGCCTTCGGCCGCGCCGGTGGAGCGCAGCTCGTTGGCCACGCGCTTGCGCTCGGCCTCCATGCGGCGGTAGACCGATTCGGTGATGGCCTCGACGTAGTCCACGCGCGTGATGCGCACGTCCACCACGTCCACGCCCCAGGGCTTGGCGCCGCGCACGGCCTCGAGCACCTCGCGCTTGACGTCCGACATGAGCGCGTCGCGCTTGGTCGAGAGCAACTCGCGCACGGTGCGGCGGTTGACCTCTTCCTGGAAGGCGTTGCGCACCACGCGGTTGAGCTGCAGCGCGCCGGCGCTCTCGTCGAGGCCAACGTTGCGGATGTACTCGGAAGGGTCGGTGATGCGCCAGCGCACGTACCAGTCGATCACCACGCGCTGCTTCTCCGCCGTCAGCATTGACTCGGTGTCGGAGCTGTCGAGCGTGAGCAGGCGCTTGTCGATGTAGCGCACGTTCTGGAACGGCGGCGGAAGCTTGAAGTTCAGACCGGGCTCGGTGATGACTTCCTTGATCTGCCCCAGCGTGTAGACCACGCCGAACTGGCGCTGGTCGACCACGAAAAGCATGGAACTGAGCAGGGCGAGGGCCACCAGGAAGCTGGCGGCAATGAAACCGATTCTGTTCACGTGGCTGTCCTCCTATCGCGACTCGCGCTCGCGCGAGCGGCCGACGTCACGCAGGCGCGCGTCGCCGGGCAAGGCGCCTGTGGCAGGCGGCGGCGTGGTGCCAGCCGCCGGGGTGGATCCGTCCGAAGCGCCGGCGCCGGCCGCTCCCTGGGCGACGCCCTGCATGATCTTGTCCAGCGGCAGGTACAGCAGGTTCGAGCCCTGGCGCGACTCGACCAGCACCTTGGTGACGTTGCCGTAGATCTGCTGCATGGCCTCCAGGTACATGCGGTCGCGCGTCACCTGGGGGGCGCGCTGGTACTCGGCCAGCACGGACGAGAAGCGCTGGGCATCACCCTCGGCCTGGGCGACGATGCGCGCCTTGTAGGCGGCCGCTTCCTCGCCCAATCGCGAGGCCGCGCCGACCGCGCGCGGGATGACGTCGTTGGCGTAGGCCTGGGCCTCGTTCTTGGCGCGCTCGCGCTCCTGGCCGGCCTTGAGCACGTCGTCGAAGGCGGCCTGCACCTGCTCGGGCGGACGCACCCCACCCTGCTGCAGGTTGATGCCCACCACCTCCACACCGACGCGGTAGCGGTCGAGGATGGTCTGCATCAGCTGGCGCACGCGCGGGGCGATCTGGTCGCGCTCCTCGGCCAGGGCCGAGTCCATGCGCATCTTGCCGACCACCTCGCGCACCGCCGTCTCCGCCGCCTGCACCACCGCATCGGCCGGGTTGCGGCTCTCGAACAGCCAGGCGCGCGCGTCGTTGAGGCGATATTGCACCGCAAACTTGATCTCGACGATGTTCTCGTCCTCGGTGAGCATGGCGGACTCGCGCAGGCCGGTGCTCTTGATGATGCTGTCGCGCCCGACGTCCACCGAGCGGATCTGCGTGACGAACACCAGCTCGTGGCGCTGGATGGGGTATGGCAGGCGCCAGTTGAAGCCGGCGTTGACCGTGCTCTTGTACTTGCCGAACTGCGTGATGACCGCCTGCTGGCCTTCCTGCACGATGAAGAAGCCAGTGCCCAGCCAGATCAGCACGGCGATGGCGGCAATGACACCGACGCCCATGCCGGCGTTCTTCATGTCGGGCTGGAAGTTCCCGCCGCCCAGCGGACCCGTCGGGCCGCCGC
>NZ_ALEE01000170.1 GCF_000282995.1 Melaminivora alkalimesophila | reverse complement strand
GGGCCGCCGCGCCCGCCGCGCCCGCCGAACAGGCCGCTGAGCTTGCGGTTCAGGTCGCGCCACAGCTCGTCGAGGTCGGGCGGCTGGCCGGACGGCCCGCCATCGCGCCCCCGGTTGCCCGGCCCGCGGGGCTCCAGGGGGCGCTCGGGCTCCGGCCGGGAGCCACCGTCGTTGCCATCCTCGCCGCGGCCCCAGCGGGGGTCGTTGAGGTTGAAAACGCCCCGAAGGCGCGCCGGCAGCCAGGGCCAGCGCAGGGAGCGGTCAGCTTGGTTCATGCGCGAATTCTCTTGTTCTGTAGGGACGCGGAAACAGGCGCCATTGTGCCCAACTCAGTCGGCGGGCCCGGCCAATTCAGGATCGGCCGCCGGGGGCATCGCCCGGCGCTCGCGGTGGCCGGCGACCCGCTGGGCGAGCTGCTCGCGCAGCAGCGGCATGCCGGCGCCGGTCTGGGCGCTCACGAACACCCGGGGCACCTGGCGCCCGTCGAGCTCGTAGCTGTCGAGCAGCTCGGACGGGCGCACGCCGGCCGGCAGCGCATCGAGCTTGTTGAACACCAGCAGCTGGGCAATGTCGGCGGCGCCGATCTCCGCCAGCACCGACTGCACCTGAGCGATCTGCTCGGGGTAGCCGGGGTTGGCGGCATCCACCACGTGCAGCAGCAGGTCGGCATCGACCGCCTCCTGCAGCGTGGCCTCGAAGGCATCCACCAGACCGTGCGGCAGGTCGCG
The DNA here is from genome assembly GCF_000282995.1 of Melaminivora alkalimesophila. Classification (GTDB taxonomy): domain Bacteria; phylum Pseudomonadota; class Gammaproteobacteria; order Burkholderiales; family Burkholderiaceae_C; genus Melaminivora; species Melaminivora alkalimesophila. The sequence continues at coordinate 4,146 of NZ_ALEE01000170.1, read as the reverse complement.
GATGAAGCCGACGGTATCGGACAGCGACACCGAACCGGCTTCCGGGCCAAGGTAGAGCTGGCGCGTGGTGGTGTCGAGCGTTGCGAACAGCTGGTCGGCGGCGTAGGCGCGGGCCTTGACCAGGGCGTTGAACAAGGTGGACTTGCCGGCGTTGGTGTAGCCGACCAGCGAGATGTTGAAGGTTTCGCGGCGCGCGCGCTGGCGCCGCTGGGTGCTGCGCTGGCGCTTGACGCGCACCAGCCGCTCGCGCGTGCGCTTGATGCCTTCCTCGATCATGCGCCGGTCCAGCTCGATCTGGCGCTCGCCCGGACCGCCGCGCGTGCCGATGCCGCCGCGTTGGCGCTCCAGGTGCGACCAGCGGCGCACCAGGCGGGTGGACAGGTACTGCAGCCGCGCCAGCTCGACCTGCAGCTTGCCCTCGTGGCTGCGCGCGCGCTGGGCGAAGATCTCCAGGATCAGCAGCGTCCGGTCGTTCACCGGCAGGCCGATGTGGCGCTCCAGGTTGCGTTGCTGCGCCGGGCTCAATGCCTGGTCGAACAGCACCTCCTGGGCGCCGTGCATCTCGGCCAGCGTGCGGATCTCGTCGGCCTTGCCGCTGCCGACGAAGAGCGCGGCATCCGGCACCTTGCGGCTGCAGGTCAGGCGCGCCACGGGCTCGAGCCCGGCGGTCTGCGCGAGCAGGCCGAGCTCCTCGAGCTGCGCATCGAAGTGGGGAAGGCCGAAATCAACGCCCACCAGGAGGACGGGCGTGGCGGTTTCGGGGGAAGAAGAAGCGTCGGAGGAAGGCGTCAAGAGCGCTCGAGAAAAATGGCGCGCCGCCGCAGGCACTCGGCGCCGGGGCAGCGGCGGAAAGAAGAGGGAGGCAGCCCGCGCTCAGCGGTTGTCGGCGGCCGCGGGCTCGTTGGGCTCGGCGGTGGCGAGGTTGACCGGGCGGCCGGGGACGATGGTGGAGATCGCGTGCTTGTAGACCATCTGCGTGACGGTGTTGCGCAGCAGGACCACGTACTGGTCGAAGGATTCGATCTGCCCTTGCAGCTTGATGCCGTTCACCAGGTAGATGGAGACCGGGATGTGCTCGCGGCGCAGGGTGTTGAGGAAGGGGTCTTGCAGCAGCTGGCCTTTGTTGCTCACGATATTCTCCGTGTTCCGAAGTGTTGTTGTGGTGCGGCACCTTACCACAGGCTTGCAGCCCCGCGAGGGCCGGGGGATCAGCCGCCGCCCTTGTCCACGTAGGGGTTGCTGGAGGTCTTCATCTCGATGCGCAGCGGCGTGCCCACGAGGTTGAATTCCTTGCGGAAGCGCCCTTCCAGGAAGCGCCGGTAGGCGTCGGTGACGTGCTCCAGCGAATTGCCGTGGATCACGATGACCGGCGGGTTCATGCCGCCCTGGTGGGCGTAGCGCAGCTTCGGCCGCGACGAGCCCGCGCGCTTGGGCGCCTGGAAGCGCACCGATTCGAGCAGCACGCGCGTGAGCACCGGCGTGGGCATCTTGCAGGTGGCCGAGCGGTAGGCCTGCAGCAACGAGGCCCACAGCGGGCCCAGGCCCTGGCGCCGGGTGGCGGAGATGAAGTGCAGCGGGGCGAATTTCAGGAACGCCAGGCGGGTCTCGATGGAGCGTTCGAGCATCTGGCGTGCATAGTCGTCCACCGCATCCCACTTGTTGACGGCCAGCACCACGGCACGGCCGCTCTCCAGGATGTAGCCGGCGATGTGCGCGTCCTGGTCGGTCACGCCCTGCGTGGCGTCGAGCAGCAGCAGCACCACGTGCGCCGACTCGATGGCCTTCAGGGTCTTGACCACCGAGAACTTTTCCACCGCCTCGAACACCCGCCCCTTGCGGCGCAGGCCGGCGGTGTCGATGAGCTCGAACTTCTGGCCCTGGCGCTCCAGCGGCACGCTGATGGCGTCGCGCGTGGTGCCGGGCAGGTCGAAGGCGACCAGCCGCTCCTCGCCGAGCCAGGTGTTGATGAGCGTGGACTTGCCGACGTTCGGCCGGCCGGCGACGGCCAGGCGGATGACGCTGCGCGCCTCGCCCTCGCCCTCCTCTTCCGGCTCGTCCTGCCACGGCAGGGCTTCGAGGGCATGTTCCGTCAGGCTGCGCACGCCCTGGCCGTGGGCGGCCGAGACCGGCAGCACCTCGCCCAGCCCAAGCTCGTAGAACTCCGCCAGGTGCGCGCTTTCCTGCATGCCCTCGGCCTTGTTGCCCACCAGCACGCAGGGCTTGCCCAGACGGCGCAGGTAGCTGGCGATGTCGTGGTCCTGGGCCGAGACGCCGGCGCGCACGTCCACGACAAAGACCACCACGTCGGCCTCGGCCACGGCCTGGCGTGTCTGGCGCGCCATTTCATGGAAGATGCCGCTGGCGGCCTCGGGTTCGAAGCCGCCGGTGTCGACCACGATGAACTCGCGCTTGCCCAGCCGCCCGTGGCCGTAGTGGCGGTCGCGCGTGAGGCCGGGGAAGTCGGCCACGATGGCGTCGCGCGTGCGCGTCAGGCGGTTGAACAGCGTGGACTTGCCCACGTTGGGGCGCCCCACCAGGGCAATGACGGGCTTCATCCCTGGGTCCTGACTGCGTTGGTTGGCGGGAGTGGGTGCGGCACGAAGGTCGGCCTCACTCGGGGCGGAAGCCAAACACGCCGCCCTTGCGCGTCACCACCACCAGGGTGTCGGCGGCGGCCACCGGCGCGGCGGCGATCGGCGAGCCGTCGGTGGACAGGCGGTTGAGCGGCGCGGCGTCCTCGCGCGACAGCAGGTGCACGAGGCCGCTGTCGTCGCCGACGACGACCGAGCGGCCGAGCAGCAGCGGCGCCGTCAGCTTGCGCCACTGCAGGCGGTCGCTGCTCCAGGCGCGCGTGCCGTCGGCGCGGCGCCAGGCGAGCACCGTGCCGTTGCCTTCGGTGCCGAAGAGCATCTGCTCGTCGCCGTCGATGCCCTCGCCGCCACTGGCCTGCTGTGTCCACAGGACGGCGCCGCGGCGCGCGTCGATGCAGCCCACGCTCGCCTGGAAGGCGCGTGCGCAGAGGTGGTCGCCCACACGGCTGGTGCGGCCGACGATTTCGACCAGGCGCTCCACGTCGTTGGTGCCGCGTGGGCTGGCAAGTGGCGCCTCCCAGCGCACACCGCCGTTGTCCGGGTCGAAGCCGACCAGGCGGCCCGACAGGCCCGCCACCAGGGTATCGCCCACGGCCATCAGCACACCTCCCTGGCGCAGCACGAGCGGCTCGCCTGGGCGCTGCTGGCGCCACAGCTGGCGACCGCTCGCGGCGTCGAAGGCGGTGACCGAGCGGTCGCCGGCGAGCACGAACACCCGGTTGCCCGCCACCAGGGGCGCGGTGTAGGCCTGGGCGCTCAGCGGCTTGCGCCAGATCTCGCGGCCGGCGTCGAGCACGACGACCTCGCCGGTGGCGGCCGTGACCGCCGTCCAGCGGCCGTCGCTGCCGACCCCCGCGGTCAGCGTCCCGGCCACGCGGGTGCGCCAGATGTCGCCACCGGTGCGCGCGTCCAGCGCCACCACCTCGCCCGCAGACGAGGCGAGCAGCACCGTATGGCCGAGCACGCGCACGTCCAGCGCCATGCCCTGCATGCTGCCGATCTGCGCTGTCCACGCCTGGCGCACTCCGAGGATGGGAACGTTGGGGCCGAGCTCGGCGGGCTTGGGCCGCGAGGAGCCCCCGAAAAACGGCAGCGATGAGCAGCCGGCGAGTGCCAGCGTGCTCGCCAGCAGGGCCGCGGCAGCGGGGCGCAGCATGGCGGCCGCCCTCATTGCGCCGCTCCCGCTCCCGCGGCCGAGGCCAGCACCGACACCCCGAGGGCGTTGAGCTTGGCCTCCACCAGCCGCCGGTAATCGATGCGCTCGTCCAGTGCCTGCCAGGCCTTGCGGTATTCCTCGACGGCTTCGGCCTTCTTGTCCTGCAGCGCCAACACGTCGCCCTTGCGGTCGGCCACCAAGCCCGCGAATTCGGGCGGAATGCTGCCCGACAGCTGGGCCATGGCGCCGTCGTAGTCCTTCTGCTCGATCAGCAGGGCCGCCAGGCGCAGGCGCGCGAGCGCGCGCAGGCCTTCATCGCTCGCCTTGTCGGCCACCCAGGCGAGGGTGGAGCGCGCCTCGTCGGGCTTGCCGGCGTCCAGCAGCGCGCTGGCGGCCAGC
>NZ_ALEE01000169.1 GCF_000282995.1 Melaminivora alkalimesophila | reverse complement strand
GGCGGCCAGCAGGCCTGCCTGGCCGGCCTGCTGCGTGCCGGCGTAGCCCGAGCGCAGGTCCTCGAAAGCCTGCTGCACGCGCGCGGCGTCGCCGGCCTGGGCGGCCGATTCCACCGCCTCGGCCAGGCCGGTGGCCTGCTGGGCCTGGCGGCCTTGCCACAGGCGCCAGCCATTCCAGGCAGCGATGCCGCCCATGACGACGATCAGCACCCAGGTGATCAGGTTGCCCCAGGTTTTCCAGAAATGCTTGAGCTGGTCAAGCTGCTCTTGTTCTTGCAGGTCGAAATGAGTGGCCATGTGTCGCGTTCCTTCAGCGCGCCGATTGTAGGGTGGCGGCCCAGGCAGGGAGGTCGGCGAGCGATTGCTCCTGCTGCTCGAGCGCCTCGCGCAGCGGCTTGATGGTCACGGCGCCACGCGCCATCTCGTCGGGGCCGAAGACCAGCGCAAAGCGCGCGCCGCTGGCGTCGGCCTTCTTGAACTGGGATTTCATGCTGCCCATGCCCTCTCCGGCCGTGACCGGCGCGTGCATCTGTACCGACACGCCGAGTGCACGCAGGCGCTGCAGCGCGGCCATGACCTGCGGCAGCGCAGCGGCATCGGGCACGACGGCGTAGGCGTCCGGCACGAGGGCGGGCACGGTCGCCGCCTGCTCCCTGAGCAGTTCCAGCACCCGCTCCACGCCAAGGGCCCAGCCCACCGCCGGTGCCGGCTTGCCGCCGATCTGCCCGATCAGGTAGTCGTAGCGCCCGCCGCCGCAGATGGTGCCCTGCGAGCCGAGCTGGTCGGTGACGAACTCGAAGACCGTGAGGTTGTAGTAGTCCATGCCGCGCACCAGGCGCGGATTCAGGCTCCAGGCGACGCCGGCCGCGTCCAGGATCGCCTTGACGGTGTCGAAGTGGGCGAGCGACTCGGCGCCCAGGAAGTCGATCAGCCGGGGGGCGGCCTCGACCAGTTCCTGCATGGCCGGGTTCTTGGTGTCGAGGATGCGCAGCGGGTTGCTGTGCAGGCGCCGGCGCGCGTCCTCGTCGAGCTGGTCCTGGTGCTGCTCGAAGTAGGCGATGAGGGCCGTGCGGTGGGCGCGGCGCTCTTCCGGCTGGCCCAGGCTGTTGAGCTCCAGCCGGACGTTCTTCAGGCCCAGCTCTTCCCACAGGGCGTGGGCCAGCAGGATGATCTCGGCATCGACCTGCGCGCCGGGGAAGCCCAGCGCCTCGGCGCCGATCTGGTGGAACTGGCGGTAGCGCCCGCGCTGCGGCCGCTCGTGGCGGAACATCGGGCCCATGTAGTACAGCCGCTTGCCGCCGTCGTACAGCATGGAGTGCTCGACCACGGCGCGCACCACGCCGGCCGTCGCCTCGGGGCGCAGGGTCAGCTGCTCGCCGTTCAGGCGGTCCTCGAAGGAGTACATCTCCTTTTCCACGATGTCCGTGACCTCGCCCAGGCTGCGCACGAACAGCGGCGTGGGCTCGACGATGGGCGTGCGGATGTTGCGGTAGGCATGGCGCGCCATCAGCGAGCGCACCACTCCCTCCAGCCATTCCCAGCGCGCCGAATCCGGCGGCAGGATGTCGTTCATGCCTTTGATGGCGGCCAGCTTCTGCATGTGTTCGAGCGTCCCAATAGCTTGTCGGATGGTTCCCGGCCGGAGCGGCTGCTGGGCATCGCCAGGCCGGGACGGGGAAGAAGGAGAGAAGGCAGGATCAGGACTGCGCGCCCTGCCCCCAGCGCCGCTGCACGTAGCCGTCGACGATCGCCTGGAATTCCCGGGCGATGCCCTCGCCGCGCAGCGTCATCGCCTTCTCGCCGTCGATGAACACGGGGGCGGCCGGCGCCTCGCCGGTGCCGGGCAGGCTGATGCCGATGTCGGCGTGCTTGCTCTCGCCCGGGCCGTTGACGATGCAGCCCATGACGGCCACTTTCATCGCCTCCACGCCGGGGTAGCGCGCGCGCCAGACGGGCATCTGCGCGCGCAGGTAGTCGTCGATCTGCTTGGCCAGTTCCTGGAAGGTGGTGCTGGTGGTGCGCCCGCAGCCCGGGCAGGCCGTCACGCTGGGCACGAAGGTGCGCAGGCCCAGCGCCTGCAGGATCTCGGCGGCGACCACCACCTCCTGGGTGCGCGCCTCGCCCGGCTGGGGCGTGAGCGAGACGCGGATGGTGTCGCCGATGCCCTCCTGCAACAGGATGGCCAGCGCCGCGGCCGAGGCCACCGTGCCCTTGGTGCCCATGCCGGCCTCGGTCAGGCCCAGGTGCAGGGCGTAGTCGCAGCGGCGGCTGAGCTCGCGGTACACGGCGATCAGGTCCTGCACGCCGCTGACCTTGCACGACAGGATGATCTGCCCGCCGGCCAGCCCCAGGGCCTCGGCGGCGCGGGCCGAGTCGATGGCGGAGGTGATCAGGGCCTCGTACATGACCTGGCGCGCGTCCAAAGGCTCGCTGCGGCGGCTGTTGGCATCCATGAGACTTGCCAGCAGCTCCTGGTCCAGGCTGCCCCAGTTCACGCCGATGCGCACCGCCTTGTCCCAGCGCACCGCCGCCTCGATCATCTGGCCGAACTGGCGGTCGCGCTTGTCGCCCTTGCCAACGTTGCCGGGATTGATGCGGTACTTGGACAGCGCCTGCGCGCAATCCGGGAATTCGGTCAGCAGCCGGTGGCCGTTGTAGTGGAAGTCGCCCACCAGCGGCACGTCCACGCCCATGCGGTCGAGCTGCTCGCGGATATAGGGCACGGCCTGCGCCGCCTCGGGCGTGTTGACGGTGATGCGCACCAGCTCCGAGCCGGCCTGCGCCAGCTCCTTGACCTGGATGGCCGTGGCGATGGCGTCCACGGTGTCCGTGTTGGTCATGGACTGGATGCGCACCGGCGCGTCGCCACCCACGGTGACGGTGCGGGCGCCCCAGCGGATGTGCGCCTGGCGCGTGCGGCGGGGCTGGGGGGCGGCCAGGGGAATGGGGGCTGCGTCGCTGGTGGACTGCATCGTTTACTTGACCTCGAAGCGCGCGACGTTCTCGCGCGCCAATGGTTTCAGATCCAGGGGCTGGCCGCGCACCATGACCTCGGTGGCGTCGGCCTT
>NZ_ALEE01000168.1 GCF_000282995.1 Melaminivora alkalimesophila | reverse complement strand
AGAGCTACACGAAACAGGGGCAAGGTCAGTTCAAGACTGTCCACGCAGCGCGAAGCCTTCGCACATGGCCTTTATCGAACTCGACACCCGCCACTACCCCCGGCACGAACGCGTCGATGCCGTGCAGGACACCTGCGCCGCCATCACCCATCTCGACATCCAGGTGCCGGCGCGCGGCCGCGCCAGCGCCGAGCTGGACATGCGCATGCGCATGCGCGTACTGCCCGGCGTCTCCATCGGCTACGCCGAGGGCGCGGCCTGGTGCGCACAGCGCAGCACCCGGCACATCGCCCACGACGGGGCCGACAACCTCGCGCTCTGGCTGAACCCCGGCAACGCGCCCGGATGCGGCTGGGTGGCGCACCAGCACGGCAGCGAAATGCCCAGCACCCGCAGCCTGGGCTACCTGGTGCAATACGGCCTGCCCAGCGACGTGCACATGCACGGTGCCCGTGGGCGCTTCCTGTGCCTGTCCTTCCCGCAACTGCCGCTGTCGCAACTGTCCGACGTCGATCGCGCATTGCGTCAGCCCCTGCCCGACAGCCTGCCCCTGCGCCTGCTGATCCGGCAGGCGCAAGAGTTGCTTCACCGTGGCCCTGGCGGCACCAACCTGTCCGACGCCCAGCGCCTGAGCCTGAGCCGGCAGCTGCAGGATCTGGCCCTACTGGCCCTGGGCAGCAAGCCCGATGCACGGGCCGCCGCCCGCGCGGGCGGTTTGCGCCAAGCACGGCTCGATGCCATCAAGGCCGACCTGCGCGTCAACGCCGGGCGCGGCGACCTGAGCCTGGAGCAGATCGCCGCGCGCCACCGCATCTCCCCGCAGTACGTGCGCGCCCTGTTCGCGCACGAGCACGGCAGCTTCTCCGACTACCTGCTGGAGCAGCGCCTGCAACGCGCCCTGGCGCGCCTGCGCAACCCGCACTACGCCCATTGCAGCGTCGATGCCATCGCCTATGACGCGGGCTTCAACAACCCCTCCTGGTTCTATCGCGCCTTCAAGCGCCGCTTTGCCATGACGCCCAGCGACGCGCGCCAGCGCGCACGGCAGGCAGCCACGTAGCGCCGCGGCAGCATCCACAAGGCCTCCATGTAGCGCTCAGTGGAGGGAATTCTTGCGGCGTTTGCATAACCTCGTGGCCTTTTCGAAACACGGGAGAAGCAACATGCCGCAACAGAAAAACCGTCCCTGGCCCCTCATGCTGATGACCGCCTGCATCGCGGTTGCGCCAGCGGTCACATGGGGACAAAACAGTTACAACGCGGGCTCCGGCAGTCAGACACATGGTCATCGCAACACTGCGGTCGGCAATGACACCGTCACAAACGGCACGGGCAGCTCGGCCTTTGGTTACGGTGCAATGGCTTTAGGCAGCGGCCTCGCTACTGCTATCGGTTCTTACACCCGAGCCACAGGCAATGAAAGCACGGGCGTTGGCAGTCAAGTCGAGGCTTGGGGCGAGCGCGCCACTGCCGTCGGACACAAAAGCTGGGCGACCCAAGGCAACACCACCGCCATAGGCCAGGACTCCGGCGCTTACGCCGCTAACGCAACCGTCCTGGGGCAAGGCAGCTTTGCCGACGCCGCCAACGCCACGGCTCTGGGACAAGGCAGTCGTGCGTTGACCAACAACTCGGTGGCGCTGGGTGCCGGTTCGGTGGCCAACCAGGCCTACACCGTCTCGGTGGGCAATGCCACCATGCAGCGGCGCGTGGTGAACATGGCCGATGGCGTGAACGCCAGCGACGGCGCCACCTACGGCCAGGTGCAGGCCGTGCAGAGCCAGGTACAGGCGGTGCAAACCACCGCCGAGAATGCGCGCACACTTGGCCAAGCTGCCCTGACCGCCGTCGGTGCGCTACAGGACGAAGTTGTCCTCGCGCAGGCCACCGCCAACACCGCGCGCAACGAGGCCGCTGCAGCGCAGACCACCGCCAATACCGCAGACGGCAAGGCTACCGCAGCGCAAACCGCTGCTGCCGCAGCGCAATCCACGGCCAACACCGCCCGCACCGAAGCCGCTGCCGCGCAATCCACGGCCAACACCGCACTGACCGCCGCCGGTGCCGCGCAAGCTACCGCCGACACTGCCCGCACCGAGGCCGCCGCGGCGCAATCCACGGCCAACACCGCGCGCAACGAGGCCGCTGCAGCGCAGACCACCGCCACCCACGCCTTGCGCCGCACGGACTACCTTGAAATCAACAGCAACGGGGCGCGGCCCACCGCCAGCGGCCAAGACGCCATCGCGCTCGGCCCCAACGCCGCTGCCCAGGCCGCCAACGCGGTGGCCATAGGCAACGGCGCGCAGGCGCTCGATGGCGCGGCCGTGGCCATCGGCCTGGGCAACCAGGCGCGCGGCGATGGCGCCGTCGCCATTGGCGACCCCAACATCGCCACCGGCACCGGCGCCGTGGCGCTGGGCAAGGACAACACGGCCACCGGCACCGCCGCCATTGCCCTGGGCAATGCGTCCCAGGCCGTGGGCGAATCGGCCCTAGCGGCGGGCAACGCTGCGCAGGCCAGCGGCGCAAGCGCACTGGCGCTAGGCAATGCCGCGCAGGCCCACGGCGCAGGGGCCATCGCCCTGGGCAACGGGGCACAGGCCGGGCATGAGCGCGCCGTGGCGCTGGGCGCGGGCGCGGCCAGCCAGCGGGCGGGCGAAGTGGTGCTGGGCGGCGCGGACTCATCGGTGCGCCTGGGCGACATGGCCGCCAGCACTGCCGCGCAAGTCGGCCCCACTGATCTGGTGAGCGTGGACGCCAGCGGCACGCTGGGCCGCGACACGGTGGTGCGCCCGATGCTGGCGCAGCACGAGCAGCGCATCGGCAGCGCCGAAGCCCGCCTGGGCCGCATCGAAAGCCAGATGGCCGCCGACCGCCGCGACGCACGGCGCGGCATTGCCGCCGCCGCGGCCCTGGCCCACGCGCCCATGCCGTCGCAGCCGGGGCGCGTCACCTACGCCGCCAACCTGGCCGGCTACCGCAGCCAGAGCGCCGTGGGCGCCTCCGTGGCCTGGCGCCTGCGCACGGCAACGCCCATGGCGATCACAGGGGGCCTGTCCTATGGCGGCGTGCGCTCGGCGGTGGTGCGCGTGGGCGTGGCGGGCGAGTTCTGAAGCCGCGGCCCCGCCGCGGGGCCGGCACCAGCCCCTTGGGGTATCGACTTTTTTGCAAGGCAAAAGTGAACATGCTTTTCAACCAGAACTTTTTGTTCAAACGCCAAAGACCCCGGCTGGCAGCCACGGCGCTGGCCG
>NZ_ALEE01000167.1 GCF_000282995.1 Melaminivora alkalimesophila | reverse complement strand
CACGGCGCTGGCCGCTGGCCGCTGCCGTGCTGGCGCGCCGCGGGGGATACTCGAGGGTTGTGGCGGCGCGCGCCCGTTTCTGGGCACAATGCGCCCTCTTGCGCACACGGAACGACAGCATCCATGACATTGGCAGCGATCCTCGCAGCGACCCTGGTCGCCGGCATCGGCAGCGTGTGGCTTGCCGAAGCGCTGCTGCGCCTGGGCGTGGCCCGCGGGCGCGTGGGGCCGGAGCACCTGCTGAGCCTGGCGGCGGGCGCCCTGCTGGCCACGGCCTTCATGCACCTGCTGCCGGAGGCTTTCGAGGGGGCGGCGCGTCCGCAGGTCCTGTTTGCCACCCTGCTGGTCGGGCTGGTGTTCTTCTTCCTGCTCGAGAAGGCCGAGCTGTGGCACCACGGCCACGAGCACTGGGCCGGTGCGCGGCACGGCCATGCCGCGGAAGACGGGCATGCGCACGCGGACCATGGCCCTCACCATCATCACGACGACCACCAGCATCACCACCACGGACGCGGTGGCGGCTGGACCCTGCTGACGGGCGACAGCGTGCACTGCTTCGGCGACGGGGTGCTGATCGCCTCGGCCTTCGTGGCCGACATGCGGCTGGGCTGGGTGGCGGCGCTGTCGGTGCTGGCGCACGAGGTGCCCCACCACGTGGGCGATCTGGTGGTGCTGCGCCAGCGCGGCGGGGCGCGCAACGTGGCGCTGCTGAAAGTGTCGCTGGCCGGCGCGGTCTCGGCGCTGGGCGGACTGGTGGGCTACTTCATCGTGGACCGCTGGCAGGCGGCGCTGCCGTACTTCCTGGTCGTGGCCTCGAGCAGTTTCATCTACGTCGCCCTGGCCGACCTGATCCCGCAGCTGCAGCGGCGCCTGCCCGCGGTTCAGGCGCTGGCGCAGGTGGCGTGGCTGGCGGCGGGCATCGGTGCGGTCACGCTCGCCAGCCTGCTGGCGCACGGGCTGGAGCACTGAGGCGCGAGCAGGCGCCGATGCCGCCGGCCTTCAGTCGTTGAGGGCTTCCCGCACGGCGGCCATCTGCCGGCGCGAGACGGCCAGCGGCTGGGTCAGCCCCTGCAGCCGCACCGCCCAGCCTTCCGGCTCGCCGCCGCTGCCATCGTGGCGCACCAGCGCGCGCAGCGCATGGCGTGCGACCAGGGTGTTGCGGTGCACGCGCAGGAAATGCCCCGGGTGGCGCGCCTCCAGCTCGGTCAGGGCGTCGTCGATCACGTAGCTGCGCGCCAGCGTGCGCACCGTCACGTACTTGAGCTCCGCGCGCAGGTACAGCACTTCGGACAAGGGCACGCGCTCGGTGCGCCCCGGCTCCTGAATCAGCAGCACCTCCTCCTGGGGCGCAGGCGGCGCAGTTGCCAATCGGCTGTGTCCCCGGGTGCTGCGCTCGGCCTTGGCCAGCGCCTGCTGCAGGCGCTCGCGCCGCACCGGCTTGGTCAGGTAGTCGACGGCGTCGAGCTCGAAGGCGTCCACGGCGTGGTCGGCGTGCGCCGTGACGAAGACGATGGCCGGCGGCGCCGGCAGGCGCTGGATCTCGTGCGCCAGCGCCAACCCGTTCATGCCCGGCATATGGATGTCCAGCAGCGCCACGTCCACCGGCCGGGCCGCGGGCGTGCCGAGCAGGGCCAGGGCCTCGGCGCCGTGCTGCGCCTCGCTGAGCTGCAGGCCAGGGTCGAGTTCATGCAAGAGGCGGCGCAGTCGGCTGCGCGCCAGGGTTTCGTCGTCCGCGATCAGGATGTGCATGGCAGGGAAGGGGCGTGCGCCACGGGCTGCTGTGCAGCGATCTTAGGCGCTCGGCGGTGCTTCCCGTTCGCTGCGCGCAAGATCCCAGAACACCCGGCCGACCCAGGCCATAGCCACCACCGCTGCCAGGCCCATCAGCCAGTGGCCCAGGCGCTCCTGGTCGCCCAACAGGTAGGCGTTGCACAGGCGCAGGGGCGAATCGACGTACAGCTGCCCGACGACGAAGCTCATGGGCAGCACGTTGCCCAGGAAGAAACCCTGCACCACGCGCCCGGCGGGCCGCCACGACAGGCGCAGCATGGCCCCTGCCAGCACGAGCGCTGTGAATTTCAACGCCTCGATCGCCGGTTCGCGCAGCGCCAGGTCGAGCACGCGTGGCACCATCAGCACGGCCAGCACCAAGGCCGCAAGAACCAGGCCGCTGATGCCATGGGCGTTCCAGCGTGCCAGGCGGGTGCGCGCGCCTGCGGGCAGGGGGGCGGCGACCAGGTGGCCCGCCAGCAGCAGCAGGCCGAACTGCAGCACCATGTGGCGCCACATGCTGGCTTCCAGCAGCGTGCGCATTGCGGGAAGCGCGAGCAGGGCCAGGAGCAGCGCACCCGCGATGCCCTGGACGGGCGCTGTCGCCAGGGGCGCCAGCCGCCTCAGGGCGGGCCGGGCATGCAGTGCGGGCGTGCATGTGCTCACGAGGCGCCCTCCTGCCGCGCGAGGTGGCGCGCGTAGTCCAGCGCGAGCTGCTGCTCCGCCAGGTCGAAGACGCGGCGCATGCGACCGCTGCGGTCGAACACCAGCAGGGCGGCGTTGTGCTCGAAGTCGCCGCGCCAGTCGGGCACGACCACCACCCCCAGGCGGCGCAGCAGCGCCTGCTCCTCGCGCGCGTCCGGCACGCGCACGAAGCGCCACAGGCGCGGGTCGGCGCCCAGGCCACGGCCGTACTCGGCGAGGGTCGCCGGATCGTCGCGCGCGCCGTCGAAGCTGATCGACAGCAGCCGCACTCCCGAGGCCGCGCCGGCCTCGGCATCGGCCTGCAGCGCCGCCTGCAATTGCTGGAAGCTCGCCCCCAGCGACAGGCAGATGGTCTCGCAGTGGGTGTAGAAGAAGTCGACGATGGTGGCACCGGCCGGAGCCGGGCCCTCGCCCTCCAGCAGCGCCTGCAGGCTGGCGTGCGCGCCGTCCGCATCCTGCACCTGCACCGCGGGCACAGGCACCGGGCGCAGCGCCACCTCCAGGCGGCGCGCGCCCTCGTCGGTCCAGACCTGGAAGTCGTGCGTCAGCCAGGCCGCGGCCGCCCAGCCGCACACGGCGAGCAGCACGCTCAGGAAGGCGGTGCGCAGCACTGCGTGGGCTACTCCTGCGTCAGCGCGTGCAACGCGGCCTCGCCCTCGAAGGGTGTCTTGCGGTCCGCGGTGGCGGTGCGCTCCCGCTCGAACAGTCCGGCCTCCACCGCCTCGGCCTGGTTCGACCAGCTGCTGCGGATGTAGCTGGCCACGCCGGCCAGCTCGGCATCGCTGAGCTGGGCGAAGGCCGGCATGGCGCCCTGGTACTTGGTGCCGGCGACGGTGATCTCGCCGTTGATGCCGTGCAGCAGGATGTTGGCGAGCACGCGCGTGTCGCCCGTCACCCACTCCGAACCGTCGAGCGGCGGAAACACGCCCGGCAGGCCCTTGCCGTTGGCCTGGTGGCAGGCCGCGCACTGGGCGGCGAACAGCGCCTTGCCGTCCACCGCCGCG
>NZ_ALEE01000166.1 GCF_000282995.1 Melaminivora alkalimesophila | reverse complement strand
CCACCGCCGCGCCGGCGGCCGACCGCGCCGGCCCGGACAGGTCGGCGACGGTGCGCTGGTCGCCCAGCTGCGAATGGTCCAGCGGCTCGGACAGGAAGATGTAGAACACGCCGAAGACCACCATCGCCAGCGTCACGCCCACCGCCAGCAGCGGGATGGGACGGATGCTCTCCTCGGGGTCGGCGTGTTCGCGCTGCTGTGCGTCTCGGTCGCGCAAGCGGTCGTTCATGGCCATTCCTCCTGTCTCAGGATGCCGGTGCCGGCTCGCCGGCGGGAGCGGGCGTGGCAGGCGGCGCGGCCTCCGCGGCAGCCTCTGCCGGGGCACCTGCGGTCTCGCGCGGTTCGGTGGGCAGTACGGGATAGCTGCGGTTGAGCGACTGCAGGTACTTCACCAGGTCCAGCGCTTCGGGCGTGGCCACGACCACCTTGTTCGCCGGTGTGTAGCCGGGCGGCAGCTTCAGCACTTCGTCGCCTTCCTCGGCCTGGTCCTTGAGGTCGAACAGGTAGGGGTAGGAGGGCATGATCGAGCCCGGCACATAGGCGCGTGGCTGGTACAGATGGCCCAGGTGCCAGTCCTTGCTGGGCTGGCGCACGCCGATGTTCATCAGGTCCGGGCCGGTGCGCATGCTGCCCAGCAGGTGCGGCTTGTCGTATACGTAGTCGGCCGGCACGGTGGCGCGGCCCCAGCCGCGCTCGGCGTCGGGGCCGAAGCTTTTGTCGCGCGGCTGCTGCGTGTGGCAATAGACGCAGCCGTTGGCGATGTAGCTGGCGCGCCCGCGCAGCTCGGCGCTGGTGTAGGGCTTGAGGCCCTCGGGCGTCTTCACGTCGCGCACCTGGATGTAGGGCAGCACCACCAGCGCGGCAGTCGCCAGGCCGAGCGTGACCATGGCGCCGGCCGTCAGCTTGACTTCATTTTCCATGAGCGAGCTCCATGGTGTGGGCACCGTCGCGGAACAGTGCGGCGCCGGTGCGCGCCGGCCCGAAGCGCAGCGCCATGGCCAGGAAGTGGCCGACGAAGATGACCTGGCTGGCCACCATCAGCGCGCCGCCCACGCTGCGCGATTGCAGGTAGGGGATGGTGAGCGCCACCGAATCCATGAAGGGGCGCGAGGCGTCCAGCATGGCCAAGCCCTGCAGCCAGCCACCGATCGACAGGCCCACGAAGTAGATGAGGATGCCGATGGCGGCCAGCCAGAACTGCAGCGAGATCAGGCGCGGATAGGGCCATTCCCAGTGCAGCACGCGCGGCATCATGAAGTAGATGGCACCGAACAGCACCATGGTCACGAAGCCGTAGGCGCCCAGGTGGGCGTGGGCCACGGTGAAGTGCGTGAAGTGCGCGACCTGGTTGACCGAGCGCAGCGCCTCGAAGGAGCCCTGCACCGAGGACAGCATGTACATCAGGCCGCCGAACATCATGAAGCGCAGCGTCGGCGAGTGCAGTGCCAGCCGCGTGCGGCCCCACATGGTGCCGGCCATGTTGATGGAGAAGGCGGCCACCGGGATGATCATCATCATGCTCTGCACGATCGACAGCGTGACCAGCCAGCCCGGCACCGGCCCGCCCACCAGGTGGTGGCCGCCCACCTGGGCGTAGAAGAAGGCCAACGTCCAGAAACCCAGGATCGACAGGTTGTACGAGCGCACCGGCCGGGCGATGATCTTCGGCAGGAAGTAGTAGATCGCGCCCACGCTCACGGGCGTGAACCACAGGCCCAGCACGTTGTGGCCGTACCACCAGTTCATGGTCGCCTGCTGCACGCCGTAGTGCACGCCCGGCAGCTTGGCCACCAGGAACAGCAGCGTGATCCACAAGAGCGCCGCCACGTGGTACCAGACGGTGACGTACAGCGACTCGACCTTGCGGTTGACCAGCGTGTAGAGCACCGGGCCGATGATGCAGACCATGCCGGCGACGATGAACAGGCCGATCTGCCAGGGCATCTCCAGGTATTCCATGCCGTCGGTCCAGCCGGCGCCGATGGCGCCGATGCCGCTGGCGATCGCCACGTTGATCAGCGCGCCGCCGAGCATCACCCACATCGCGCCCATCAGGGGCGTGCGCAGCAGGCGCGGCAGCAGCCAGATGATCACGCCCAGCGAGGCGTTGGTGATCCAGCCGTAGAGCACGGCCGTCAGGTGCACGGTGCGGATCCGCCCGAAGGTCATCCAGGCTTCGCTCACCAGCCAGTCGGGCATGTGCAGCTTCAGCGACGCCGTGAGCCCCGCCACCGAGCCCAGCACCAGCCACAGGCAGGCGAAGGCGATGAACATGAACACCGGAAAGGCGCTGGAGCGGTCGGCCTCGATGCGCTCGGCGAGAGCCTGCGCATCGGGCACGTGGGCCGTGTCGCCGGGCTCGACGGCCGCGGCCTGCAGCTCCGCGCGGCCCGCGGGCTTGAGCGCCGGGTCGTCCACGTGGCCGATTTCGCCGGGGGCAAAGATGACCGAGGCGGCCCGCGGGTTCTCCATCAGGAGGCCCTTGCGCATCGACCAGATGAAGACGAACAGTCCGATGATCGACAGCAGGAAGGCCCCCAACAGGCTCATGACGGCACTGTCCATGAACATTTCCTTTCGATTGGGGCGGCGTGTGCCGGACGCCGATTCGTTGATGCATCGCAACATCGCCGGAGAATGGGCGTGCTATGCATGGCGAAAGGATTGTAAGGTGCAGGTTACATGAATCTATAGAAACCTTCCCAAGTCCCTGTCAAGCCCAGTGCCAAGCGAAGCCTGGGCAGGGAACGGTCAGCGTGCCGGAAGCGAGATGCGCACGTGGTACAGGCCCTTGTGCGGGCCGGCGCGAAAGTCGCAGTCCACATCGTGCAGCAGGCGCAGCCGCTCGCGCACGTTCGCCTGGGCGATGCCGTGCCCGGCCGTGCCGACGCCTCCCCCGGTGCGCGCCGGCAGGGTGTTGGTGATGCTCAGCACCACCCGCTCGCCGCGCAGCTCGGTGCAGATGCGCAGCTTGGCGGTGCCGCCGGTGCTGGGCTCCACGCCGTGCTTGACGGCGTTCTCCACCAGCGGCTGCAGCAGCAGCGGTGGCACGCGCGCGCTGCCGGCGCGCTCGTCCAGCACCCATTGCACGCGCATGCGCTCGCCGAAGCGCACCGCCTCGATCGCCAGGTACTTGCGCGCCAGCTCCACTTCCTCGGCCAGCGTGGTGGCCTCGCCCTGCTCGACCAACGCGTGGCGGAACAGGTCGCCCAGGTCTTCCAGCAGCGCTTCGGCGCGCGCCGGCTCGTCCTGCACCAGCGCAATGGCGCTGTTGAGGGTGTTGAACAGGAAATGCGGCCGGATGCGCGCTTGCAGCTCGGTCAGGCGCGCGGCGGTGGCGGCGG
>NZ_ALEE01000165.1 GCF_000282995.1 Melaminivora alkalimesophila | reverse complement strand
GCAGCAGCCGCCCGGTGCCCTTGGCGTGGCCCACCTCCAGCGGGTGCACGAGGATCAGCACCTGCGCCTGGTGCCGCGCCGGGCGCGCGAGGGCGCACAGGCAGGCGCTGGCGGGGCGCTGGCAGCGCGGGCAGGTGGCGCGCCTGGGAGGGGCGCTGGTGGGATCCATGTGCAGGCCTGGAGCAGGGTTTTGCGCAGCGGGGTGCGCTTTCTGTTGATTCAAAAATGATAGCTTCCAGCGCTTGTACATCAAGCGATGGAGCCTGTTTTTATCAGAATTAATGGTGGCGCGACCGCGACGGTCGGGGCGCGCCGGCGGCATTGTCGGGCGTGCCGCCACTATCCTCGCGCCTTCCGCGCCGGAGTTGTTGGCGCCGGGCACAGCAAGCACATCCGAGGGCTCTTTCCATGCAATCCACCAAAACCGCGCTGGCCGTGGGCGCCGCCGTCGCCACAGCCGCCGCCGCCTACGCCGGCGCGAGCTGGTACAGCGGCCGCCAGGCCGAGCAGGCCTACCACCAGGCCATCACCGACCTGAGCGCCTTCATCGGCCCGCAGGCGATCGCCGCGCAGGAGTACCGCCGGGGCTTCTTCTCGTCCCAAGGCCGGCTGACGCTGCAGTGGACACCCGCCACGCAGGACGGCGAGGACGAGGACCAGGCGGCGCCGGCGCCGCCCGCGCCCGTGCGTCTGATGGTGACCAGCCAGGTGCGCCACGGGCCGCTGGCCGGCGCCCGGCTGGCCGCCGCCGCGGTGGAGACACGCTTTGCTCTGGAGGGGCTGGACGAGCACACACGCCAGGCCCTCTCGAACATGCAGGGCCTCCAACTCACGGCCGTGCGCCACTTCGGCGGCGCCAGCGATCTGCGGCTGCGCCTGCCTGCGGGCGAGGTCGTGGTCGACGGGACCGCGCTGCGCTGGCAGGAGCTGACAGGCGAGGGCAGCCTGGACAGCAGCGGCAAGCGCGTGTCCGCCCGCATGGCGTGGCCCGAATGGTCGTTCGACTCGCTGTCCGCCACCGCAGCCGCCGGCGACGAAGAAGACCCCGAGGCCCGCCCCGAGCGCTTTGCCATCACCCTGCGGGGCATGACCAGCACGTTCGAGGGCGAGATGATCGACGGCCTGTGGGGCCTGGGCCCCGGCAAGGCCCGGCTGCAGGTGGGCAGCCTGCAAACGCGCAGCGCCGGCGCCGTGGATGCCCCGGTGCGCACGGTCCTGGACCTGCGCGAGCTTGAGGCGGAATCGGACATCGTGACCGACCAGGCCACGCTGGGGTACTCCACGCGCGCCCAGGTGGTGGGCAGCATCGGGCCGATCCAGTTCGACTCGCTGAAGCTGCACGAGCAGTACCAGCGGGTGGACATCGAAGCCCTGCGGGGGCTGATGCGTGCCTTTGCGCCGGGCCAGCAGGAGGCGGGCGAAGCGGGGGGCTACACGCTGGTGGATGCCGCGCCCCGCCTGATCGCCGCCCTGCCGTCGTACCGGATGCAGATCGAGGCCACCACGCAGGGCCAGACGGGGCGGCTGGAGTACGGCGCGCAGGTCAATAGCGCGCCCCCGGTCGAGCAACTGGCGGGCGGTGCCTGGCTGCCGGCGCTGCTGCAAGGCGGCGCACTGGATGCCAGCATGCAGATGCCCAAGGCATGGGTAGGCCCGCTGATGGGCGCCACCGGCAGGCCTGCACCCAGCGACGAAGAGCTGCAGCAGC
>NZ_ALEE01000164.1 GCF_000282995.1 Melaminivora alkalimesophila | reverse complement strand
CTGCAGCAGCTGCTGGCGGCCGCCGAGTCGTCGGGCTACGTGCGACTGCAGGGCGAGCAGATCAGCGGCTCCCGGGCGCTGCGGGGCGGGCAGTGGACGCTCAACGGCAAGCCCTTCGCCGGCCCGCAGCTGCACTGAGTGCTACCCGGCCTGCCCCTGGAGAAAGGGGCAGGGCGAGCGGGGGCGGCTTTACAGCTGGCCCGCCCGTTGGCGGGCGATGGCGTCGGCCACGCCCGCGCCATAGGCCGGGTCGGCCTGGGTGCAGTGGGCGATGTGCTTGTCGACGATGTGTTGCGACACGCCGGCGATGTTGCGCGCGGTGTTCTCGCACAGCAGGCGCTGCTTTTCGGGCGTCATCAGGCGGAACAGGTCGCCGGGCTGGGTGAAGTAGTCGCTGTCGTCCTCGCGGTAGTTCCAGCGGCTGGCGTCGCCATAGAGCTTCTCGACGGGCTCGGCGTACTCGGGCTGCTCCTGCCACGCGCCCCGGGTGTTGGGTTCATAGGCGATGGTGCGGCCGAAGTTGCCGTCCACGCGCATGGCGCCGTCGCGGTGGTAGTGGTTGACGGGGCAGCGCGGCGCGTTCACCGGGATCTGGTGGTGGTTCACGCCCAGGCGGTAGCGGGCCGCATCGGCGTACGAGAACAGGCGCGACTGCAGCATGCGGTCGGGCGAGGGGCCGATGCCGGGCACCAGGTTGCTGGGCGCGAACGAGGCCTGCTCGACTTCGGCGTAGTAGTTCTCGGGGTTGCGGTTGAGCTCCATCACGCCCACTTCGATGAGCGGGAAGTCCTTCTTGCTCCACACCTTGGTCAGGTCGAACGGGTGGAAGCGGTAGGTCTGCGCCTCTTCCTCGGTCATGATCTGCACGCACAGCTTCCACTTCGGGAAGTCGCCACGGTCGATGGCTTCCAGCAGGTCGCGCTGGCTGCTTTCGCGGTCACCGGCGACCACGGCGGCGGCCTCCTGGTCGGACAGATTCTCGATGCCCTGCTGGCAGACCCAGTGGAACTTCACATAGTGGCGCTCGCCGGCCTGGTTGATGAGGCTGTAGGTGTGCGAGCCGAAACCGTGCATGTGGCGGTAACCGCGCGGGATGCCGCGGTCGCTCATGACGATGGTGATCTGGTGCAGCGCCTCGGGCAGGCCGGTCCAGAAGTCCCAGTTGTTCTCGGGTGAGCGCAGGTTGGTGTGCGGATCGCGCTTGACGGCCTTGTTCAGGTCGGGGAACTTCAGCGGGTCGCGGAAGAAGAACACCGGCGTGTTGTTGCCCACCAGGTCCCAGTTGCCTTCCTCGGTGTACATCTTCACGGCGAAGCCGCGGATGTCGCGTTCGGCATCGGCCGCGCCGCGCTCGCCGGCCACGGTGGAAAAGCGCACGAACAGCTCGGTCTGCTTGCCAATCTGGGAGAACACCTTGGCGCGGGTGTAGCGCGTGATGTCGCCGGTAACGGTGAAGGTGCCGTAGGCGCCCGAGCCCTTGGCGTGCATGCGGCGCTCGGGGATCACCTCGCGGTGAAAGTGCGCGAGCTTTTCCAGGTGCCACAGGTCCTGCAGCAGCATGGGGCCGCGCGGGCCTGCGGTCAGAGAATCCTGGTTGTTGGCGACGGGAGCGCCGGCGGCGGTGGTGAGGCGGTGGCTCATGGGTGTGCTCCTGGTGATGAGGGGTCGATCCATGTGATAGCTATATTGCTATCGACATGACGCATATTATTGTTATGAACTATCCAGGCGGCAATGGCCAGCCCATTGCTTTTATACAAGACAGCCATAGCCTGGACGGATCAGCCGACCAGGAGTTTCTGCACCAGATCAGCGGCGGTGGAGGCGCCGTACTTGCGCATCAGCCGCGCGCGG
This sequence comes from Melaminivora alkalimesophila, assembly GCF_000282995.1. GTDB lineage: Bacteria > Pseudomonadota > Gammaproteobacteria > Burkholderiales > Burkholderiaceae_C > Melaminivora > Melaminivora alkalimesophila. Next base: position 6,292 of record NZ_ALEE01000164.1, on the reverse strand, counting down.
TAGATCTCCACCGTGCGGTGGCTGATCTCCAGCGCGCGGCCGATCTCCTTGCTGGTCATGCCGTCCAGCAGCCGCGCCGCCACCTCGCGCTCGCGCGGCGTGAGCTCGGCGCGCACCGGGCGCTCGGCGCTCAGGTCCTCGAAGGCCCAGATGCCCGAGGCGTGCGGGTTCTCGCGGTCGAGGGCGCGGCCGGAGACGTGGCACCAGAAGATCTCGCCGCTGGCGCGCTTCATCAGCCGGGTGTCGGCGTAGTGGCCGCGCGCATTCAGGATCGGCTCCATGCGCCGGCCCAGGCGCTCGTACTCGTCGGCGGAGGGGTAGAGGATCCGGAAGGACTGGCCGATCAGCAGCTCGCGCGAGGCGCCGAACATCTCGCAGACATGGCGGTTGCAGTCCACCATGGTGCGGTTGCGCGAGATCACCAGGCCCACCGGCGCCATCTCGAAAGCCAGGCGGTAGTCGGCTATGTCCATGACAGGGTATGCTTTTAGGGAAAACTACGTATTTTTATACGTAGTATCGTAGCGCATCCCCATTTCCCCATTTCAGGAGACACGAGCTGTGAACAAACTCTATCCTTCTGCAGCCAAGGCGCTGGAAGGCGTGGTCCAGGATGGCCAGATGCTGGCCGTGGGCGGCTTCGGCCTGTGTGGCATCCCCGAGGCGCTGATCGAGGCGCTCAAGGACAGCGGCGTGAAGAACCTGACGGTGGTGTCGAACAACGCCGGCGTCGATGGCTTCGGCCTGGGCAAGCTGCTGGAGACGCGCCAGATCAAGAAGATGATCAGCTCCTACGTCGGCGAGAACAAGGAATTCGAGCGCCAGTACCTGGCGGGCGAGCTGGAGCTGGAATTCACCCCGCAGGGAACGCTCGCCGAGAAGCTGCGCGCCGGTGGCGCCGGCATCCCGGCCTTCTTCACCAAGACCGGCGTGGGCACCATCGTCGCCGAGGGCAAGGAGACGCGCGAGTTCGACGGCCAGACCTACGTGATGGAGCGCTCACTGGTGCCCGACGTGTCGCTGGTCAAGGCGCACCGCGCCGACAAGAGCGGCAACCTGCAATTTCGCCTGACGGCGCGCAACTTCAACCCGGCCGCTGCCACCGCCGGCAAGGTCTGCATCGTCGAGGTCGAGGAGGTGGTCGAGATTGGCGAAATCGCCCCGGACGACGTGCACCTGCCCGGCATCTACGTGCACCGCATCGTGCACAACCCCCATCCCGAGAAGCGCATCGAGAAGCGCACCCTCAGAGAGAAGAAGTAAGGAGAACAGACATGCCCTGGACGCAAGATCAGATGGCCGCGCGCGCGGCGCAGGAACTCGAGGACGGCTTCTATGTGAACCTCGGCATCGGCATCCCGACGCTGGTGGCCAACCACACGGGTGACAAGGAAGTGTGGCTGCAGTCGGAAAACGGCATGCTCGGCATCGGCCCGTTCCCGACCGAGGACGAGGTCGACGCCGACCTGATCAACGCCGGCAAGCAGACCGTCACCACCATCCCCGGCTCGGCCATCTTCGGCTCGGACCAGTCGTTCGCCATGATCCGCGGCGGCAAGATCAACCTGTCGATCCTCGGTGCCATGCAGGTGTCCGAGAAGGGCGACCTGGCCAACTGGATGATTCCCGGCAAGATGGTCAAGGGGATGGGGGGCGCCATGGACCTGGTGGCCGGGGTGCCGCGCGTGATCGTGCTGATGGAGCACGTGGCGAGGAAGAAGGACGGCACCACCGACCTGAAGATCCTGCCCGAATGCACGCTGCCGCTCACGGGCGTGGGCGTCGTGGACCGCATCATCACGGATCTCGGCGTCATGGACGTGACGCCCGAGGGGCTGAAGCTGGTGGAGCTGGCGCCGGGCGTGGAGTTCGACGAGATCCAGGCGAAGACGGGCGTGACGCTGCTGCGCTGAGCGCCGGGCGGTACGCGGTCCTTTCCCGAGCCGGGCAGTGCCCGGCTCTTTGCGTTGCGCCCGAGCGCGCCCTGGTGCGGCCAGGCGCGGGCTTATAGTCGGAGCCCGTCCTTCCCGAGTCCCGCCGCAGCCAGCCAGCCCGTATGTCCGCATCCGATCAGGCGCCCTCACCCCTCCGACCAGAAGAGGGCGAAGGCTACCGCCACTACCTGCGCGCCGTCAGCGACATGGCGAGTCGCCGCATCGTGACGACGCAGCAGGCGATCCACAACGACCGCGGGGTCAAGCTGTTGGAGAAGGGCGTGCGCGTCGACGGCCAGCTCTACGACCGCCTGATGCGCCACAGGCTGCGGGGCCCCATCGACGCGCAGCTGAGTGTCCAGGGCATGGAGAGCGTGCAGAGCACGCTGCAGGCGGCGGCCCTGCAGTGCCGGCAGGACCGGTTGGTCCGGATGCTGGTGGACGCGGGCGGGGGCGAGGCCGAACGGCTGCTGGCCCCGGTGCGCGCCCTGACCTTGCCACAGCCGCTGGCCTTCAAGCTGACCGTGATGCGCGAGCAGCGCCCGGAGCTGCATGCCCACAGCGTGCGCGTCATGCTGGCGGCCATCCATCTGGGCCTGGCGGCGGGCCTGGAGGGGCGGGCGTGCAGCCACCTGGCGGCGGCTGGGCTGCTGCACGACATCGGCGTGCTGCACATGGACCCGATCTGGCGCGACCCGGAGACGCGGGTCAGCGGCCCGGAGCGCAAGCACCTGCTGGCCCACCCGATCACCGCCATGATGCTGATCCAGGCCCAGGAAATCTACCCGTCGAGCGTGGCCCAGGCAGTCCTGGAGCACCATGAGTGCATGGACGGGAGCGGCTATCCGCGCGGCCTGCAGGGCGAGCGGATCTCGACCATGGGACAGGCGCTGCTGCTGGCCGAGGTGGTGGTCGGCTTCTTCGAAAAGTACGCTGACGAGGCTCCGGCCCAGCGCCTGTCGCTCTCGCTGCGCCTGAACCACCGCAAGTACCCGGCGGCGCTGGTCGGGGCGTTGCTGCCGGCGCTGCACACGGACGCGCAGGCTGGCCCTGGCGTGGAGGCGGATGGGGTGCAGGCAATCATCGCGCTGCTCTCGCACGCCTTCGATGACTGGGAGGCGCGCAGCGCCCGCCTGGCCCTGGCGCCACGGTCGGCCTGGAGCCCGGCGCGCAGTTTCGTCACCGAGCGGCTGGCGCAGCTGCAGAAGGCGCTGCTCGAGGCGGGCTCGCACCCGCGCCAGCAGGCCGGGATGCTGGCCCACCTGATGGATGATCCGCAGAGCCTGGCGGAGCTGTTCCTGCTGGGGCGCGAGGCACTGTGGCAGTTGCAGAGCATCATCGAGACGAGCCGCAGCCGCTGGCCGGAGCTGGAGCACAGCGCTGCGGCGGACGACCGGGCGGTAGTGCACTGGCGCCAGGGCTGCGAGGGGCGGCTGGCGCAGGAGGCGCCGGGCAGCTTTTGATTGGGAGTCTGCGATCCGGGCGGCGTTTGCCAGCGCCCTTCGATACTGTATATTTGAACAGTATCGGAGGACGTCCCATGGATCCAGCGCTCCCCACCTCTTTCATCGATCGCCTGCCCGGGGTCTGGCGGGGGCGTGACTGGGCCGATGCCGCCCCGGCGGCACTCCCGAGCGGCCACGCCGTGCTCGACGCCGAGCTGCCGGGTGGTGGCTGGCCGGTCGGTGCCCTGAGCGAGGTCCTGCAGCCCGCGGGGGCGCACCATGAATGGCGCCTGGTGCTGCCGGCGCTGGCGGCGCGCCTGCAGGAGCGGGACTGCCGTGCGGTGCTCGTGGCGCCGCCCCTGGAGCCCTTCGCTCCGGCGCTGCAGGCCGCCGGCGTGCGACCGGAGCGCTTGTACAGCCTCGAGGCCCAGGAGAGTGCGGCGGCCTGGGCTTGCGAGCAGGCGCTGCGCTGCCGGGAGGTGGGGGCGGTGTTGGCCTGGCTGCCCCGCGCGCTCCCGGCCACGCTGCGGCGACTGCAGTTGGCGGCGGCGCAGCAACGCCAGCTGCTGTGGGTCTTCCGGCCCCTGCAGGCGGGGCGCAACCCCTCGCCGGCTCCCTTGCGCCTGGGTGTGCAGGGCCAGGGAGGGCGGATGCTGGTGCACGTGCTCAAGCGCCGCGGCCCGCCGCTCGACGATCCCCTGGAGCTGGCGGCCCTGCCTGCGCTGCTGGAGCGCGCCCTGCGGGCCCAGGCATCGCGGCGCCTCCAGGTGCAGCGGTGGCCGGTGGAGGCCTCGCCGCCTGCGGGACGGCCCGGTGCCGCCCAGGAGGTCGCCCATGCGCTGGCTGGCGTGGCTGCCGCCGGCTGAGGCGTGCCTGCCCGGGGCAGGGGCAGCGGCGACGCTTCCCGAGGAGCGCGCCTGGTGGGCGCTGCGCTTCACGCCGCGCGTGGCGCTGTTGGAAGAGGCGGTGCTGCTCGAAGTGAGCCAGGTCGAGCGCCTCTGGGGAGGGTGGCCGGGCCTGTGGGCGCAGTTGCAGGCCGGGGCGCCCATGGGAGCCCAGGGAGGGGCGGGCCTCTGGGCCCAGGGCGCGACGGCCCAGCAGGCGCTGGCGCTGCTGCGCGTGCGGCGCAGCGGCCACCGATTGCCGGATCGGTTGCCGCATGGGCTGCCGGTCGAGGCGCTGACGGCGCTGCAGCCGCACGCCGCGGCGCTGGCGGCCCTGGGCTGCCGAACCTGGGGCCAGGTGCGGGCGCTGCCGCGTGCCGGGTTGGCGCGGCGCTTCGGCGCCGGGACGCTGGCCGCGCTGGACCGTGCCTGGGGGGAGGGCACGCAAAGCTGGCGCTGGCTGCAGCTGCCCGAGCGCTTCGAGCGAGAGCTGGAGCTGGCGTCCCTGGCCGAGTCGAGTGGGGGCTTGCTGCAGGCCGGACAGCAGCTGCTGTGCGTGCTGCGGGAGTGGCTGCGTGCGCGCCAGCGCGGCGCACTGGAATTGGAGCTGTCCTGGCACCACTGCCTGCGCCGCCTCGAGGGGCGGCCCCTGCCTGCGTGGCAATCGTTGGTGCTGCGCACGGCCGAGCCGGCCCAGGAGGTGGAACATCTGGGCCGCCTGCTGGCCGAGCGGCTGGCCCGGCAGCGCCTCGAGGCACCGGTCGATCGGGTGGCGCTGCGCAGCCTGCAGACCGTGCCGCTGCAGCCCGCCCATCCCAGCTTGCTCGCCCGCGGGGGCGTCCCGGACCCTGGGGCGGGGCAGGAGGCGGAGTCCTGGCAACAATTGCTGGAGCGCCTGGGGGCGCGGTTGGGACCGGAGCGCCTGCGCCGCCCCTGTCTGGAGGCCGACCACCGCCCCGAGTGCATGCAGCGCTGGCTGCCGGCGCTGCAGCCCGCACCGCGTCCGGCCGCGCCGACGGCGGGAGCCTCCGCGCTGTGGCCGACGTGGCTGCTGCGCCCACCCCGGGAGCTCTCCCTGCGGGGCGATCGGCCCTGTCTGGACGGGGAGCGGCTGCGCCTGTTGGCCGGGCCACAGCGGGTGGAGGCGGGATGGTGGGCGGGGCCGCAGCAAGACGGCGGCGGGGAGCTGGCGCAGCGCGACTATTTCGTCGCCCATGGCGAGCGTGCCGGCTGGCTCTGGGTGTTCCGCGATCGCCCGACGGGGGCGTGGTTCCTGCAAGGGGTGTACGCATGAAGGCGCTGCCCGCCTATGCGGAGCTGCATGCGCTGAGCTGCTTCAGCTTCCAGCGCGGCGCCTCGCATCCGCAGGAGCTGGTCGAGCGTGCCCACCAGCTCGGCTACGCTGCGCTGGCGCTGACCGACGAGTGCTCGGTCGCGGGCGTGGTGCGCGCCCATGTGGCGGCGCGGCGGCTGTCCTTCCCGCTGGTCGTGGGCAGCGAATTCCATTGGGGGGATGTGTGCATCGTCGCATTGGCGCGCGACCTGGAAGGCTGGGGCGGGTTGTGCGAATTCATCACCCAGGCCCGTGCGCGCGGCGCACACAAGGGGAGCTATCGGGTCGATGCAGCGTCTTCCTGGGAGCTGCTGGCCGGCTGCGAGCTGTTGCTGGCGCCCCGGCGCGCGGGCTTTCCCGACGCATCCGACGAACAGGCGTTGCACGCTGCCCTGGTGCCTGTGCTGGCCGTGCTGCCGGCGCCTTCCTGGCTGGCGGTGGAACTGCACATGGCCTTCGACGACGCCCTGTGGCTGCAGAGCCTGGAGCGCGTCGGCGCGCGCCTGGGCCTGCGGCTGGTGGCGGCGGGCGACGTGCACATGCACGCGCGCAGCCGCAAGCCCCTGCAGGACGTGCTGACCGCCGTGCGGCTGGGGCGGCCGGTGGCCGAGTGTGGACTGGCCCTGCAGCCCCATGCGGAAAAACGCCTGCGCGCGCGCAGCCAGCTCGCCGGCCTGTACCCGCCGCAGCTGCTGG
>NZ_ALEE01000163.1 GCF_000282995.1 Melaminivora alkalimesophila | reverse complement strand
TGGCGGCCACGCTGGAGGTGGCCGCGCGCTGCCGCTTCCACCTGGACGAGATCCGCTACCGCTACCCGCAGGACATCGTCCCGCCCGGCATGACGGCGCGCGCGGCGCTCGCCTGGCTGAGCTGGGAGGGCGCGCGCGCACGCTATCCCGAGGGCGTGCCGGAGGCGGTGCGGGCGCAGATCGGGCACGAGCTGGAGTTGATCCACGAATGCGGCTTCGAGATGTACTTCCTCACGGTGCACGACATCGTGCGCTACGCGCGCAGCCAGGGCATCCTGTGCCAGGGGCGCGGGTCGGCCGCGAACTCGGCCGTGTGCTACGTCCTGGGCATCACGGCGGTCGACCCTTCCCAGTCGAGGCTGCTGTTCGAGCGTTTCATCAGCAAGGAGCGCGGCGAGCCGCCCGACATCGACGTGGACTTCGAGCACGAGCGGCGCGAAGAGGTCATCCAGTACATCTACACGCGCTACGGACGCGACCGCGCGGCGCTGGCGGCCGTGGTCAGCACCTGGCGCACGCGCGGCGCGCTGCGCGACGCGGGCAAGGCACTGGGCGTGGCGCCGGCGCTGATCGACGCCTTTGCCAAGGAGCACCACTGGTTCGATGACCTGCTGGCGGCCGAGGCGCTGCAGGCGCTCGCTGCACGGCTGGGCCAGCCGCTGGGCGAACGCCAGGCGGCACTGTGGCTGGAGCTGGCACGCGCGCTGCGCGGCCTGCCGCGCCACCTGGGCCAGCACGTGGGCGGTTTCGTGCTCACCCAGGACCGGCTCACGCGGCTGGTGC
>NZ_ALEE01000162.1 GCF_000282995.1 Melaminivora alkalimesophila | reverse complement strand
CACGCGGCTGGTGCCGGTGGAGCCCGCCGCCATGGAAGGGCGCTCGGTCATCCAGTGGGACAAGGACGATCTGGACGCCATGAACCTGCTGAAGGTGGACGTGCTGGCGCTGGGCATGCTCAGCGTGCTGCGCCGCTGCCTGCAGATGCGGAGCGTGCTGCGCGGCCAAGCCTGGAGCCTGCAGGACATCCCCGGCGAGGATGCGGCAACCTACGCCATGGCCAGCGCCGCCGACACCATCGGCGTGTTCCAGATCGAGAGCCGGGCGCAGATGGGCATGCTGCCGCGCCTGCAGCCGCGCACCTTCTACGACCTGGTGGTGCAGGTGGCGATCGTGCGCCCCGGGCCGGTGCAGGGCGGCATGGTGCATCCCTACCTGCAGGCGCGCGCCCGCCTGCGGGCCCTGCGGCGCGCCGGCCACGACGGCCCCTACCCGATCGAGCATCCGGAGCTGGCGCACGTGCTGGGGCGCACGCTGGGCGTGCCGATCTTCCAGGAGCAGGTCATGCAGCTGGCGATCGACGCCGCCGGCTTCACGCCGGGGCAGGCCGACGAGCTGCGCCGCTCCATGGCCGCCTGGCGCCGGCGCGGCGACGTGCACCGCTTCGAGGAGCAGCTCAAGTCCGGCATGCGGGCGCGCGGCTATGCACCGGAATTCGCCGAGCGCCTGTTCCAGCAGATCCTGGGCTTTGGCGACTACGGTTTTCCCGAGAGCCATGCCGCGAGCTTCGCCCTGCTGGCCTACGCCAGTGCCTGGTTCAAGCGGCACGAGCCGGCGGTTTTCCTGGCGGCGCTGCTCAACTCGCAGCCCATGGGTTTCTACACGCCCGGGCAGTTGGTGCAGGACGCGCGCCGCCACGGAGTGCGGGTGCTGCCCATCGACGTGGCGAGCAGCGAGGTCGATTGCACGCTGGAGGGGCCGC
>NZ_ALEE01000161.1 GCF_000282995.1 Melaminivora alkalimesophila | reverse complement strand
CCTGCCGCTGCTGGTGCTGCTCGACGTCTCGGGCTCGATGGAACGCTATGCGCGCTTGCTGCTGGCCTTCCTGCACGCGGCCACGCGGCGCGCGCGCGTGGGCGAGCAGGGCCTGCCGCTGCGGCGCGACGTGTTCGCCTTTGGCACTGCGCTGACCGACCTGACGCCGGCCTTTGCCCTGGCCGACACCGACGCCATGCTGCGCGAGGCGGGGCGGCGCATCCAGGATTTCGCGGGCGGCACGCGCCTGGGCGAGAGCCTGGCCGAGCTGCGCGCACGCCATGCGCGCCGGCTGGTCGGGCGGCGCACGCTGGTGCTGATCGTGAGCGACGGCCTGGACACCGGCGAGCCGGCGCAGTTGGTGCGCGAGCTGGCGTGGCTCAAGCGCCATTCGCGCCGCATCCTCTGGCTCAATCCGCTGCTGCGCTTCGATGGCTACGCGCCGCTGGCCCAGGGCGCGCAGGCGCTGCACCAGGCGGCCGATGCCATGCTGGCGGTGCACAACGTCACGCGGCTGCAGCAGCTGGCCGCTGCCATGGCGGCGCTGCTGCGGCGCTGAACCGAAGAACCACCCATTCTTGTCTCGACCCCAGGAGGACCCCATGGACATGCAAGGATCCCGCACCCTGGCCATCACCCAGCAGCAGGCCTGGCAAGCGCTGAACGACCCCGAAGTGCTCAAGGCCTGCATCCCCGGCTGCGAGAGCATCGAGGCGACGCAAGAGGGCAGCTACGCACTGGTCAACGCCATCAAGGTCGGCCCGGTGGCGGCGCGCTTCAAGGGCAGCATCGTGCTGGCCGACATCCAGGCGCCCGAGAGCTACACGCTCAATTTCGAGGGGAACGGCGGCGCCGCGGGTTTCGGCCGCGGGACGGCCCGGGTGGCGCTCGCCCCACTGGAGGCCGGCGGCTGCGAGCTGAACTACATCGTCAACGCCACGGTGGGCGGCAAGATCGCCCAGGTGGGCCAGCGCCTGATCGACGGCGTGGCCAAGTCCATGGCCGAGAGCTTTTTCAAGCGTTTCGAGGAAGAGATGCAGCGCCGCCATGCGCCGCCGGAAGAAGTCGCCGCGGACGCGCAGGAGGCGAGCGAGCCCGGCGCGCTCAAGAAGATGTGGTCGCGCCTCAAGGGGGGCGCAGGCGAGGCTGCTGCGCCCACCCCGGAAGGCTGAGGCAGGGGAGCGGGCATGGAAAACCTCGACGTGATGGTGCTGCGCGCGCTGCGCGACTGGCGCCTGGCCGGGCGCCGGGCGCTGCTCGTGACGGTGGTGCGCACCTGGGGCTCCTCGCCGCGTCCGGTGGGCTCGATCATGGCGCTGCGCGAGGACGGGGCGGTGGTCGGCTCGGTCTCGGGTGGCTGCATCGAGGACGACCTGATCGCGCGCTACACCCAGCCGGACGCGCACGACGCGCTGCCGCGCGACCGCGCCGTGCAGTTCGCCAAGTACGGCATCACGGCGGACGAGGCGCACCGCTTCGGCCTGCCCTGCGGGGGGACGCTGGAGCTGCTCCTGGAGTTCGATCCGGACGCGCAGCTGCTGGAACAGCTGGTGCAGCAGCTCGATGCCGGCCGGCTGGTGCACCGCCGGGTGGGGCTGGACGATGGGCGGGTGCAGCTGCAACCGGCCCAGGCGCCGGCCGAGCTGGTGCTCGACGATCGGGCGCTGACCAACACCTTTGGCCCCGAGTACCGCATGCTGATCATCGGCGCCGGCCAGATGAGCGAGTACCTGGCGACCATGGCGCTTTTTTGTGGCTTTGCCGTCACGGTGTGCGATCCGCGCGAGGAATACCGCGGCAGCTTCGACGTGCCCGGCGCCCGGCTGGTGGCCAGCATGCCGGACGACACGGTGGCCGAGATGCAGCCCGATGCGCGCACCTGCGTGGTGGCGCTCACGCACGACCCGAAGCTCGACGACCTGGCGCTTTTGCAGGCGCTGGAGACTCCGGCCTTCTACATCGGCGCCATCGGCAGCCGGCGCAACAATGCCGCGCGCCGCCGGCGCATGATCGAGCACCTGGAGCAGACCGAGGAGAGCCTGGCGCGCCTGCGCGGGCCGGTGGGCATCCACATCGGCAGCAAGACGCCGCCCGAGATCGCCGTGAGCGTCATGGCCGAGGTGCTGGCCGTGAAGAACGGGGTGCGGCTGCCGCGCGACATGGACGTGGCGCACCGCAAGGACCAGGAGGGGCTGGCGGGCGCCGGCTCGGCCTGCGCCGTCGGCTGAAGGGGCGTGCGCGGGGCGATCGTCATGGCGGCCGGGGCCGGCCGGCGCATGGGCGGGCGGCCCAAGGGCCTGTTGCGCCGCGAAGGCGAGCCGCTGGTG
>NZ_ALEE01000160.1 GCF_000282995.1 Melaminivora alkalimesophila | reverse complement strand
GGGGAGCCGCTGGTGCTGCGGCAGGTGCGGCTGCTGCGCGAGGCGGGGCTGGAGCGCGTGGCGCTGGTGCTGGGCCACCACGCCGAGGCCATCGAGGCGGCGCTGCAGGCCGCCGGCCCCCTCGCGGGACAGGTGCGACGGGTGCGCAACCCCGCCCCGGACGCCGGTCCCGGGGGCTCGCTGCGCTGCGGCCTGGCTGCCCTCGGAGCGGAAATCCAGGAAGTGATGGTCTTGCTGGCCGACCAGCCGCTGCTGGAGGTGCAGGACCTGCAGGCCATGCAGGCAGCCTGGCGCGAGCGGCCCGCCGGCGTCGAGCTGGTGTTTCCGCAGCACGATGGCCAGCCTGGCCATCCGATCGTCTTCGGCGCCGGGCTGCGCGCGCTGTTGCTGGGCTCGGCGGCAGCTGGCGTGCGCGAATGGCGGCGCGCCCACCCCGCGCAGGCGCTGGCCGTGCCGGTGGCGCATGCGCGCTGCACCACCGACGTGGACACGCCCGAGGACCTGGTGCGGCTGGAGCGGGCGCACGGCGTGCGCCTGGAGCCGTAGACCCTTCGGGTTTTAGCCGGGCTGCTCGGCCAGCAGACCCTGCAGGGCCCGCACCTGCTCGCGCAGGCGATCATTCTCGGCCTCCAGCTCGGCCACGCGGCTTTGCAGGGCGGCCAGGTCAGCGGACGCGGCCGCGCCCGTCCCGGCCGGATGGTCCTGCGCCCCGGCCGGGGCAGCAGCGGACTCTGTCCGTGCCTTCTTCCGGGCCTCGCGCACGCGCCGCGCGGCCTGCTTGAGTTCCTGGGCACCCCCGCCGGCAGCGGCCTGCTGCTCGGGCAGCGGCAGCTGGGCCACCACCGCGGCCGCGTTGAGCGACAGCTCGCCCGTGCGCACGGCGGCCACGACTTCCGGGGCGGCGTTCTGGTGGATGGTCTCGATCATCTTGACCTGGGCCGCTGTCAGACGCGCCGCCCGCGCCAGCGCCTCGCGCGTGTCCAGGGCCTCGTCCGGCACCTTGGGCACCGCCGCCAGCGCGCGCGCCACCACCGGGTCGGTGTCACCCTCCCAGGGGGGAGCTTCCGGCCCGGCCTCGGCACGCGCCGCCACCACGGCCGCCGCGGCAGCCGCCCGTCGCGCGGCGATGATCTCGCGCTTGCGCAGCGCCAGCACGCCGCGCTGGAACTCGGACACGCTGCGCCGCCCCAGGTGCTGGTCGATCATCCACAGATGCACGTCTTCCATGCTCTGGAAGTGCGGGTTCTGCACGGTGCGAAACGGCAGGCCGTGCCGGGTGCACAGCCGGTAGCGGTTGTGGCCGTCCACCAGGATGTTGCCCCACAGCACCAGCGCGTCGCGGCAACCCTCTGCGAGCAGGCTGCGCTCCAGCGCCTCCTCTTCCTCGGGGGTCAATGGGTCGATGTAGGCCTCCAGTTCGGGCAGGACGGTGATGTCGCGGGGGGTCGTGGTCATCGAAAGGGGCAGGACAGGGAAAAGCAAAAGGCCCTGGCGGGCCTTGCTGGGGAAGGGGTGGGCTGCTGGTGGGCAGCGCCCAAGCGTCAGAGCAGCCGGGCGATCAGTGCGCCCTCGACCGGACCTTCGAGCGGGATGCGCACGCGGATCGGGCTGCCCTGGGCGACCTGCACCGGCGTGCCCTCGAGGTTGAACATCTCTTTCAGCTCGATCTGCCGGTTGCCGGACGGGTGGATGATCTCCAGCGTGTCGCCGACCTGGAAGCGGTTCTTGGTCTCCACCTCGGCCATGCCGTCGGCCCAGCTGCGCACCTCGCCCACGAAGTGGCTGCGCTGCAGCACGCTGTGGCCGGTCTCGTAGTTCTGGTAGTCGTGGGCCGGGCGGCGCTCCAAAAGGCCCCCGGTGTAGCCACGGTTCGCCAGGCCCTCCAGCTCGGTGATCAGGTGCGGGTTGAAAGGCCGGCCGGCGACGGCGTCGTCGATCGCGCGGCGGTAGACCTGGGCGGTGCGCGCCACGTAGTACAGGCTCTTGGTGCGGCCCTCGATCTTGAGCGAATCGACACCGATCTTGACCAGCCGCTCGACGTGCTCGACGGCGCGCAGATCCTTGCTGTTCATGATGTAGGTGCCGTGCTCGTCCTCCATGATGGGCATCAGCTCGCCCGGGCGGCCGATCTCCTCGATCAGGTAGACCTGGTCGGCCTTCGGGTGGCGTTGGCCGCCGCCGCAGGTGCTGGTGAACTGGCTGTCGGCCTCCTCGCGCGCGGCCTCGAAGTTGAAGCCATCACCTTCCATGCGCATGGCCAGCGCCTCGCCGGTGTTGGGGTCGACGGCGGCTTCGTGCGTCTTGTACTCCCAGCGGCAGGCGTTGGTGCAGGTGCCCTGGTTGGGGTCGCGCCGGTTGAAATAACCCGACAGCAGGCAGCGGCCCGAATAGGCGATGCACAAGGCGCCGTGCACGAACACTTCCAATTCCATGTCCGGGCATTCCTGGCGGATCTTCTCGATCTCGTCCAGGCTCAGCTCGCGCGACAGGATGATGCGCGAGACGCCCACCTTCTGCCAGAACTTCACGGTGGCCCAGTTGGTGGTGTTCGCCTGCACCGAGAGGTGGATTTCGGTCTCCGGCCACTTCTCCTTGACCATCATGATCAGGCCCGGGTCGGCCATGATGAAGGCGTCGGGCCGGCACGCGATCACCGGTTCGATGTCGCGCAGGTAGGTTCGCACCTTGTCGTTGTGCGCGATCAGGTTGCTGGTGACGAAGAATTTCTTGCCGCGTGCGTGCGCTTCGGCGATGCCTTGCGCAATCTGCTCCAGCCGGAACTCGTTGTTGCGCGCGCGCAAGGAGTAGCGCGGCTGGCCGGCATAGACGGCGTCGGCGCCGAAATCGTAGGCGGCGCGCATCTTGTCGAGCGAGCCGGCGGGCAGCAGCAGTTCCGGGCTTTTCATGGCAATCGAGGGTGTGCGGGGGCGAACCGGCCATTGTCTCCGATGCGCAAAGATCGCAATGCCAGGCGGGGCTCCCGACCACCCGACCCCGCCGCTGCACGCGACGGGTCCCGGCGGGTGTCGCTCAGGTGGCCCGGTAGCTGCCGGCGCCGTCCTGCTGTACCGCGCCGCGAGCCTGCAGGCGCTCCAGGTGCTGCTCGATGGTGCGCCGCTCGGCCATGGCGACCCAGGGCAGGGGCGTGCCGACCGGGTAGAGCAGGCCGTGCGCCACCAGCTCGTCCAGCGTGTGCGGCCGCTCGCGCAGGCGGGCCAGCAGCCGCGCGTCGCGCTCGCCGATCTTCGCGGCGAAGCGGTCCAGGGCCTGGAGGAAGGCGGCGCGTTCGGTCAGTACGCCGCGGTGGTGTGAGGTGACCCAGGTGCGCGCCTCCAGCGTGCGCAGCTGCTCCAGGCTGCGCTCGAACTGTTCCAGGCTGGAGCCCGCGTCGCCGTAGTAGGGGCCGAAGCCCGTGAGGTCGATGTCGCCGATGAAGGCCACCCCCGTGCTTTCCTCGACCAGGGCGCAATGCCCCGCGGAATGGCCCGGCAGGTGGTGGGCGCGCACGCGCACGCCGCCGCCCAGCTCCCAGACCTGGCCATCGGTGTAGCCGGTGGCGTCCGGGCGCGGCTGGTAGTCGAACTCGCGCACGATCATGCCGTGCAGCGCGTCGAGGATCTCGTCTGGGTAGCCGTAGTGGCGCTTGAAGCCTTCCCAGGAGCGCACCGCCTGCAGGTCGGCCTCGTGCGCCTGGACGGGCACGTGCGCCAGGCGTCCCAGGCCGACCGCGTGGTCCTCGTGCATGTGGCTGAGCAGCAGCAGGTCGGCGCCTTCCAGGTCCTCGCCGATCTGGCGCGACACCAGCGGGGTGTCGAAGGCGATGCGGGTGTCGGCGCCCTGGACGACGATCTGGTTGCCGTCAGGATACTTGCCGGACTGGTGGCCGAGGTAGATGCGGACGGGGCCGAAGGTGTGCGAGGCTTGCATGGGGTCTCCTGGCCAGGTGGGCGGGACACCGACTGGCGGGCACTGCCCGGCCCGGGTGTGCGGCTGGCCGAACCGAACCATGATGCCAGAACGGGTGCATTGGTCCTCGGTGAGGCGTTCGCCTGCGGGACAGGGGCGGCCGCCGCAGCCATCCGCACGTGGGCGCGGCCACCCGGCGGGGTCTCGGGAGGCTCAGGCCGATCCCGCTGGCCCGGGAGCCATGAGCGCGCGCAGACGAAGTTCGTGGCGCGCCACCAGGGCCATTCCCCCGCCCACCAGGGCGGCAAGCCCCCACCAGGTCAACGCATAGACCAGGTGCGTATTGCGAAACTGCACCACGGTCATGCCGGGGCGCGGCCAGGCGTCGGGAGCGGGCGCCGCCTGGGCGCCGGTGGAAGGGCCGGGCAGGCCGGCATCGACGAAGAAGGGCGCGACCCCGTCCAGCCCCTGCGCCTGGGCGATCGCCGCCACGTCGCGCGAGTGCCAGCGGCCTGCGGCCGGGTCGTTGCGGCGCAGAAAACCGCCGCCGGGCTCGCTCATGCGCAGCAGCCCCGCCAGCCGCACGGGTGCGTCGCTCTGGCCGGCCGCCAGGAGGGGGTCGCGGGCCGGCCACGCCCTGCGCAGCGCTTCGGGAATGAAGCCGCGGTTGACCAGCACCTGCCCGCCCGTGTCCAGCGCCAGCGGCGTCAGCACCCAGAAGCCGGCGCCCAGCTCCGTCGTCGCCTGGGTCAGCACGGTCTTGTCCGCCTGCCAGCGGCCCTGCAGCCGCACCGGCAGGTATTCATGGCGCGCCGCATCCACGCGCGGCCAGTCGGAGCGCGGCGGCAGCGGCCGGGGCGCGGCCTGCAGGCGCTGCTCCACGCGCTCGATGAGGGCCAGCTTCCAGGCGCGCCGCTCCAGCTGCCAGGCGCCCAGCCCGGCAAAGGCGAGGAACAGGGCCAGTCCCGCCAAAGCCAGCAGCGCCAGGGCGGCAGCCGAGCGGGGCCGCCGCGGCGCAGGTTCTCCGGCCGAAGCCTGCATCAAGGCGCAGCGCCGGGCAGGGCAGGGCGCTCCTGGGCGGGTTGTGAGCGCGCCATGGGGTTGGCGTGGTCGGGCATCATGTGGGCGTTCATGTGGAACATCACCCACAGCGTTCCCGCGAGCGTCACCACCACGAACACGGCGGCGAAGATGGTCGACAGCAGGGTCCAACCGCCCTGCATCCGGCCGTTCATGTGCAGGAAATACACCATGTGGATCAGGATCTGGACGGCGGCCAGCACGCCGAGCGCCACCGCGAGCGTGGCGCGGTTCTGGATGACGTCGCCCATGACCAGCCAGAACGCCGCCACCGTGAGCAGCACGGCCAGGATGAAGCCCCGGACGTAGTCGGACCGGGTGACCAACAGTTCCTCGGCCTCGGCCGGGTGCGCGCCGTGGTCGGCAGGAAGTTCGTGCGTGCCCATCTACAGCACCCCCATCAGGTACACAAAGGTGAAGACGCCCACCCACACCAGGTCCAGGAAGTGCCAGAACATGGACAGGCAATCGACGCGGCGCACGTTGGCGGGAATCAGGCCGTGCCGATGCACCTGCAGCATCAGCGTGACCAGCCACACCAGGCCGAAGGCTACGTGCAGGCCGTGCGTGCCCACCAGGGCGAAGAAGGCCGAGAGGAAGGCGCTGCGCTGGGGCGTCGCGCCCTGGGCGATCAGGTGGGCGAATTCGTAGAGCTCCACCGCCAGGAAGGCCAGACCCAGCAGTCCCGTGACACCGAGCCAAGCCAGCGTCCCGCCCACCTGGCGCGCCTGCTTGTGCAGCATGGCCAGGCCGAAGGTGAAGGAGGACAGCAGCAGGAAGGCGGTGTTGAGCGCCACCAGTTTCAGGTCGAACAGCTCCGCCCCGGTCGGCCCACCCGCGTAGGCGCGCCCCAGCACGCCGTAGGTGGCAAACAGCGCCGCGAAGATGAGGATGTCGCTCATCAGGTAGAGCCAGAAGCCCAGGGCGGTGCCGTTGGCCACGTGCGGCTCCTGCGCCAAGTGGTAGCGGCGCGCGCCACTGGCACCAGGGCCGGCGCCGGGGTGGGTCAGGGTCGCGGTGGTCTCAGGCATGGGCGGCGGCCAGTTGCTGGGTGCGCGCCTCTTCCACGGCCGCCACCTCGGCGGCGGGGATCCAGTGGTCGCGCTGGTAGTTGAAGCTGTGGACGATCGCCGCGAGCACGACGGCGGCCAGGGCGCCGACGGCCAGCAGCCACATGTGCCAGACCATGGCAAAGCCCAGCAGCGTGCACAGCATGGCGATGACGAAGCCCGCGGCCGTGTTGGCCGGCATGTGGATGGGCTGGAAACCCGACAGTGGTCGCCGGTAGCCGTGCCGCTTCATGTCCCACCAGGCGTCGATCTCGTGGGCCACGGGCGTGAAGGCAAAGTTGTACGGCGGCGGCGGCGAGGAGGTCGCCCACTCCAGCGTGCGCCCGTCCCAGGGGTCGCCGCTCAGGTCACGCAGCTCGGCGCGGCGCCGGAAGCTGACGAACAGCTGCACCAGCAGGCAGGCGATGCCCGCCGCGATCAGCAGCGTGCCGATGAAGGAGGTCACGAACAGCGGCTGCAGCGAGGTGTCCTCGAAATGGCTCACGCGGCGCGTCACGCCCATCAGCCCCAGGATGTAGGGCGGCGTGAAGGCCACCCAGAAGCCCACCAGCCAGAACCAGAACGACGCCTTGCCCCAGGACTCGACCAGCCGGTAACCGAAGGCCTTGGGGAACCAGTAGTTCATGGCGGCGAACACGCCGAACACCACCCCGCCGATGATCACGTTGTGGAAGTGCGCGACCAGGAACAGCGAGTTGTGCAGCACGAAGTCCGCCGGCGGCACCGCCAGCAGCACGCCCGTCATGCCGCCGATGGCGAACGTCACCATGAAGCCGATGGTCCACATCATGGGCACCGTGAAGCGGATGCGGCCGCGGTACATGGTGAACAGCCAGTTGAAGATCTTCGCGCCCGTCGGGATCGAGATGATCATCGTGGTGATGCCAAAGAAGGTGTTCACCGTCGCGCCCGAGCCCATGGTGAAGAAGTGGTGCAGCCACACCAGGTACGACAAGATGGTGATGACCACCGTGGCATAGACCATGGAGGTGTAGCCGAACAGGCGCTTTCGGGTGAAGGTCGGCACGATCTCGGAATACACGCCGAAGGCGGGCAGCACCAGGATGTAGACCTCGGGGTGGCCCCAGATCCAGATCAGGTTCACGTACAGCATGGAATTGCCGCCCAGGTCGTTGCTGAAGAACTGGGTGCCCAAGTAGCGGTCGAGCGTCATCAGCGCCAGCGTGGCCGTGAGCACCGGGAAGCTCGCCACGATGAGGGCGTTGGTGCACAGCGCGGTCCAGGTGAAGATCGGCATCTTCATGAGGTTCATGCCGGGCGCGCGCATCTTGATGATGGTGGCGATCAGGTTGATGGCCGACAGCGTCGTCCCCACCCCGGCGACCTGCAGGGCCCAGATGTAGTAGTCGAGCCCGACGCCCGGATCCTGCGCCCCCAGGTTGGACAGCGCAAGCCACCCCGAGGTGGAAAATTCGCCCAGGAACAGCGAGACCATGACCAGCACGGCGCCGCCCACGGTCATCCAGAAGCTGAAGTTGTTCAGGAACGGAAAGGCGACGTCGCGGGCGCCGATCTGCAGCGGCACCAAGTAGTTCATCAAGCCCGTGACAAACGGCATGGCCACGAAGAAGATCATGATCACGCCGTGGGCCGTGAAGATCTGGTCGTAGTGGTGTGGCGGCAGGTAGCCCAGGCTCTCGCCGACGGCCATGGCCTGGTGCAGGCGCATCATGATCGCGTCGGAAAAGCCGCGCAGGAACATGACCAGGCCCAGGACCATGTACATGATGCCGATCTTCTTGTGGTCGATCGAGCAGATCCAGTCGCGCCACAGCGGGCCCCACAGGCGGTAGCGCGTCAGGGCGGCCAGCACCAGCAGGCCGCCGAGTGCCACGAAGACGAAGGTCCACAGCAGGATGGGCTCGTGCGCCATCGGGACGGACTGCCAGCTCAGGCGGCCCAGCAGCCAGTGGTTGGGAGTCAGTGGTTCAGGAGACATAGCGATTTCTCTGGTACGGCCACGGCTTCAGTGGCTGCCGGCCTGGGGCGTGGCGGCGCGCGCGTCCTTGGCTGCCATGGTCTCGTGCAGGCAGGTCCGGCCGTCCTCCACGCAGCGGTTCAGGATGCGCTGGTACAGATCGGGCTGCACACTGGCAAAGCGCTGCACCGGCTCGCGCTCGCTGGGCTTGGCCAGCTCCAGATAGCTGGCCAGGTCCAGCGAGCGGCCGTCCGCCTTGGCCTTTTGCACCCACTGCGCGAAGTCGGCCTCGGGCAGGCCGTGGAACTTGAAGGTCATGCCGGAAAAACCCGGGCCGCTGTGGTGCGAGGCCAGCCCCGGGTAGACGCCGGCCTGGTTGATCACGGCGTTCAGCTCGGTCTGCATGCCGGGCATGGCGTAGATCATTCCGGCCAGGTCCGGCACGTAGAAGGCATTCATGGTCGAGGTGGCCGTGAGCTTGAACAGGATCGGTCGGTCCACGGGCGCCGCCAGTTCGTTCACGGTGGCGATGCCCTGCTCGGGATAGACGAACAGCCACTTCCAGTCCATGGCGACCACCTGCACCTCCAGCGGCCGGGTATCCGGCGGCAGGGGGCGTGTGGCATCGAGTCGGTCCAGCGGTCGGTAGGGATCGAGCTTGTGCGTGCCGATCCAGGTCAGCGCCCCGAGGGCGATGACGATCAGCAGCGGCACCGTCCAGATGACCAGTTCGAGCGTGGTCGAGTGATGCCAGTCCGGGCTGTAGGGCGCATCTTGGTTGCTCTGGCGGTACTTCCAGGCAAAGGCCAGCGTCAGGATGATGACCGGCACGATGATGAGCAGCATCAGCAGCGTGGCGGTCATGACGAGCCTGCCTTGCTGCGCGGCCACGTCGCCGGCCGGGTTGAGCACCACGGCCTTGCTGCAGCCGGCAAGCAGCGTGCAGCAGGCAGCAACGAAAAGGATGGGGCGGACGCGGCCGCAGGATCGAGAAGAGATCGGCATCGTGGTGAAGGGGACAGGGGCGCAGCGCGTTGGCACGGGGCCCGGAAGCAGACCCCTCCGGGCGACCGGGCAGGCCCTGGTTCCCGAGCGGGAGACGGCGCGCCAGGCCCGAGCCCGAAAGGCTAGGCGAGGGCCCGGGCGCGATCAAGCACCCGAGGGCGCAGCCAGCGAAAAAGCGGTCTCGTCCGACAGGAGGGCGGGGCCGGCAGGCGTGCGCAATGCGCCTTGTCCGACTTGTGGGGCGGCCAGGGCGGGTGTAGAACGGGGCTGCACTCGGCCTGCGGCCCCTTCAGGGCGCGCG
Source organism: Melaminivora alkalimesophila (assembly GCF_000282995.1). Classification (GTDB taxonomy): domain Bacteria; phylum Pseudomonadota; class Gammaproteobacteria; order Burkholderiales; family Burkholderiaceae_C; genus Melaminivora; species Melaminivora alkalimesophila. The sequence goes on along the minus strand of NZ_ALEE01000160.1, from coordinate 6,268 downwards.
CCCCGCACCGGGCGGGGCCGGGCCGCCAACCACAGGAGCTTGACCGCATGAGCAGCCGTTCCATGGCGCTGCCCGTCTATGGGCACGAAGACGAGGCGTCGCTGTCGCACGCGAACACGCACGAGGACGCCACCCCCAGCGAGATCGCCGTGGGCGTGATCATTGGCCGCTCCTCGGAATACTTCGATTTCTTTGTCTTCGGCATCGCCTGCGTGCTGGTGTTCCCGCAGCTGATGTTTCCCTTCCTGTCGCCGCTGGCGGGGACGCTTGCGGCCTTTGCGATCTTTGCCATGGCCTTTGTCGTGCGGCCCGTCGGCACGGCGGTGTCGATGGCGGTGCAGCGGCGCTGGGGGCGCGGCACGAAGCTGACGCTGGCGCTGTTCCTGCTCGGCATCTCCACGGTGAGCATGGCGCTCCTGCCGGGCTACGAGGCCATCGGCCCGGCCGCGATTGCCGCGCTGGTGGTGTTGCGCATCGGCCAGGGCGTGGCGCTGGGCGGCTCCTGGGATGGGCTGCCGTCGCTGCTGGCCATGGCAGCGCCCCGCGAGCGGCGCGGCTGGTATGCCATGGTCGGACAGCTGGGCGCGCCGGCGGGCTTCATCCTGGCGGCGTCGCTGTTCGCCTTCCTCCACAGCCAGCTGACGCAGGAGGAATTCCTCGCCTGGGGCTGGCGCTATCCGTTCTGCGTGGCGTTTGCGATCAACGTGGTGGCGCTCTTTGCCCGGCTGCGGCTGGTGGTGGGGCAGTCCTATGCGCAATTGCTGGAGGACAAGGAGCTGGAGCCGGTACCGGTGGCGCAGCTGGTGCGCGAGCAGGGCGGCCACGTGTTCCTCGGGGCTTTCGCGGCGCTGGCGAGCTTTGCGCTGTTCCACGTGGTGACGGTGTTCCCGCTGTCGTGGATCTCGCTGTATTCCGAACGCAGCATGACCGAGGTGCTGGGCGTGCAGATCGCGGGCGCCTTCCTGGCGGCGCTGGCGATCATGCTGTCGGGCCGGCTGGCGGACCGGATCGGGCGGCGCAGGCTGCTGGGCGGCATGGCGGTGCTGATCGGCCTGTTCAGCTTGGCGACGCCGTGGCTGCTGGACGGGAGCGTGGCCGGCAGCAACACCTTCTTGCTGCTGGGCTTCGTGCTGCTGGGGCTGTCCTACGGCCAGTCGGCGGGCACCGTGACCTCCAACTTCGCGCCGCGCTACCGGTACACGGGCGCTGCCCTGTCGGCCGATCTGGCATGGCTGTTCGGGGCCGCCTTCGCGCCGCTGGTGGCGCTGGGGCTGTCGGCGCGCTTCGGGCTGGGCGCCGTGACGCTGTACCTGCTCTCGGGCGTGGTGTGCACGCTGCTGGCGCTGCGCATCAACCGGCTGCTCGAGGGGCGCGGCTGAGGACGATGCGGCAGCCTCCCGGCGGAGGTGCGCCCGGACGCGAGTTTCAGTCCTTCGGCCGAAAGCCGATCACGAGCGACGAGGGCACGCGCCCGTCCACGTCGCGCGGCAGTGTTTCGGTCTTGTGGAGCGCGCGCACCACGGCCTCGTCCCACGACTTGTTGCCGCTCGATTGCACCACGCGCACCCCCACGATGGTGCCGTCGGGCGCGGCGCGCACCTCGACCTCGGCACGCGGATTGCCGGCGACCGCGTCGGGGTAGACGATGTTGGGCCGCACCTTGGCAGCGACCTTGCCGCCGTAGCTGCCCGAGGGGCCGCTGCTGCGCTGGGCCGTGCCCGTCGCGGTTTCGCTGCCGGTGGCGCCTGCCAAGCCGGCGATGCGGCGCAGCTGTTCCTGGCGGAGCTCCTCGGCCCGCTTGGCTTCGGCTTCGGCGCGGCGCTTTTCCTCGGCGAGCTTCTTCTGCCGTTCCTGCTTCTCGCGCTCGGCCTTCTCGGCCTTCTCGCGTTCGGCTTTCTCGCGCTCCAGCCGGGCCTGCTTTTCCTTTTCCTGCTTCTCGCGCTCGGCCTTCTGCTGCGCCAGGCGTTCCTTGCGCTCCTGCTCCAGCCGCTCGCGGCGCTCCTGCTCCTTGAGCTCGCGCTGGCGCTTCTCGCGTTCGAGCTGCTGCGCGCGTTTCTTTTCCTCTTCGAGGCGCTTTTTCTCGCGCTCCAGGGCGATGTCGGCCTCGCGCGTGTTCGGCTCGGCCTTGGGCGGCGGCGCAGGGGGTGGCGGCGCCGGGCGGGGCGCTGGCGCCGGAGGCGGGGGTGCGGGGGCCGGTGCGGGCGGCGGCGGTGGGGCCGCGGATGGGCGCGGCGCTGCCTGCTGGGGCAGCGCGGACCACAGCTCGGCCTCCACGGCAGGGGCGTCGTCGCTGGCCTTCCAGCGCACGCCCCAGGTCAGGGCGCCGATCAGCAGCGCGTGCGCCAGCACCGCCAGCGCCACGGCGCGCGAGCGGCCGGGTTGGGGCGGCGGGGCGAAGCGGTCGCGGTCGTCGAGGGGCGTGTGCATGCGCTCGGGCAGGGCCAATGGGTTCGGTGCCGGGGTGTGCGCCTCAGCCACCGCTGCGCACGGCCAGCGCCACGCGGGTGATGCCGGCGCGCTGCAGGGCCGACATGGCCTGCATGACGGAGTCGTAGGAGACGCCCTTGTCCGCACTGATCAGCACCGGCGTGTCCTCGGGCTGCTCCTTGAGCCAGGCGCTGGTGGTCGCTCCCAGGTGTTGCAGGGCGACCGGGCGCTCGTTGCCGTCGGTGCGCAGCCGGACGCTGCCGTCCTGGTCGATGAGCACGTCGGCGCGCGTCTTCGGCACCTTGGCGCCCTTGCCGACGGAGGGCACGTTCACCGAACTGGGCGTGAGCATCGGCGCCGTCACCATGAAGATGATGAGCAGCACCAGCATCACGTCGATGAACGGCACCATGTTGATCTCGTTCATGGAGCGGCGGCGGGTGCCGCTGCGCGAGGCCAGGGCGGACATGGGTCGGGATCTCCTCGGTTCGGGCGGCGCGGCTCAGTGGGGTGCCGAGGGCACGGCCGGCTGCGCCGCCAGGTTGCGCTGCAGGATGTTCGAGAATTCCTCGATGAAGGTCTCCTGGCGCGTGGCGACGCGGTCGATGTCGCGCGCGAAGCGGTTGTAGGCCACCACGGCGGGGATGGCGGCGAACAGGCCGATGGCGGTCGCCACCAGGGCCTCGGCGATGCCCGGCGCGACGGTGGCGAGCGTCACCTGCTCCATGCCGGCAAAACCGGTGAAGGCGTGCATGATGCCCCACACCGTGCCGAACAGGCCCACGTAGGGGCTGACCGAGGCGACCGAGCCGAGGAAGGACAGGCTGGACTCGATCATGTCCATCTCGCGCTGGAAGCTCGCGCGCATGGCGCGGCGCGCGCCGTCGAGCAAGGTGGCGGCGTCCTGGATGCGGCGCTCGCGCAGTTTCAGGAACTCGCGCATGCCGCTGGCGAAGATGCGCTCCATGGGGCCGGCGTGCTGCGCGTGCTCGGCCGCGTGGGCATAGAGGTCGTTCAGGCTGGCGCCCGACCAGAACTCGCGCTCGAATTCGTCGTTCAGGCGCCCGACGCGCTTGAGGCCGAAGAGCTTGCGAAAGATGGCGGCCCAGCTGGCGACGGAGACGCCCAGCAGCAGCAGCATCACGAACTGCACGACCCAGCTGGCGTTGAGCACCAGGCTCAACATGGACATGTCTTGGGAATTCATGGGCGAGAGGAAGAAGACAGTTGGAGCAGGAGGTCGGGCGGGATGCGCGCCGGGCGCAGGGTGGCGGCCTCGACCCAGCCGATGCGCACCTGGCCGTCGCACAGCAGCAGCGGCTCGGCGCCGACACCCGTGGGCACCTTCAGGGCTTGCTGCGCGATTGTCAGCGATGCCCGGCCGGCCTCGGCCAGGCGCGCCGTAACAATCAGTTCATCGTCCAGGCGCGCCGGCGCCAAGTAGCGCACCCGCGCCTCGCCTACGACAAACATGCCGCCCGTGAGTTCCCGCAACCGCTGCTGCGCCAGGCCCAGCGAGCGCAGCCACTCGGTGCGCGCGCGCTCGAAGAATTTCAGGTAGTTGGCGTAGAACACGATGCCGCCGGCGTCCGTGTCCTCCCAGTAGATGCGCACCGGCCATTCGAAGTGCATGGCTGCTCCGGCCCGGCCTCGGTTCAGGCCAGCAGCGTGCGCAGGCGCGCCACGGCTTCCTGCAGCTGCGCCATGGAGTTGGCGGTCGAGAAGCGCACGAAGCGGGCGGTGTCCGCCGCGCCGAAGTCGCGCCCGGGCGTGATCGCCAGGTGGGCGCGGCGCATCAGCTCGAAGGCGAAATCCCAGCTGCCCTCGACGCCCAGCCGCTGCGCTGCACGCGTGCAGTCGGCCCAGGCGTAGAAGGCACCATCGGGCGCCACGGGCACTTCCAGGCCCAGCGACTGCAGCGCCGGGATGAAGAAGTCGCCCCGGGCGCGGAACTCGGCGCGGCGGCGCTCGTACTCGGCGATGCTGCCCGGCTCGAAGCAGGCGAGCGCCGCGTGCTGCGAGATGGTGGAGGCGCAGATGAACAGGTTCTGCGCCAGGCGCTCGACCACCGGCACCATGGCCTCGGGCACCACCATCCAGCCCAGGCGCCAGCCCGTCATGTTGAAGTACTTGCTGAAGCTGTTGATGCTGATGATGTCGTCGCCAATCGCCAGCGCCGACTGGCCGAAGGCGTCGTCGTAGGACAGGCCCAGGTAGATTTCGTCGATCAGCGTGATGCCGCCGCGCGCGCGCACCACCTCGTGGATGCGGCGCAGCTCGTCCGGCGCGATCGAGGTGCCGGTGGGGTTGGAGGGCGAGGCCAGCAGCACGCCGCGCGTCCTCAAACCCCAGGCCGCCTCGACCTTGGCGGCGCTCAGCTGGAAGCGCTCCTCGGCGGTGGTCGGGATCAGCACGGCCCGGCCCTCGGCCGCGCTCACGAAATGGCGGTTGCACGGGTAGCTCGGATCGGGCATCAGCACCTCGTCGCCCGCCTCGATCAGCGCCAGGCAGGCGAGCTGCAGGGCCGCCGAGGCGCCGGCCGTGACCACGATGCGCCGCGCCGGGACGTCGAGCTGGAAACGCTCGGCGTACCAGCCGCTGATGCGCTCGCGCAACTGGTCCAGGCCCAGCGCATGGGTGTATTGCGTGCCGCCGGAGCGCACGATGCGCTCGGCCGCCTCCTGCACCAGGGGCGGGGCGGTGAAGTCGGGCTCGCCGATGTTCAGGAAGATCATCGGCTCGCGCGAGCCCGCCACCTCGCGCGCCATGGCCTGCGCGGCCTTGGCGACCTCCATGACGTAGAACGGTTCGATGCGCTCGGCGCGGGTGGAAAACTTCAGGGTGGACATCGCGTGCTCGGGTGCCGCCGCGAGGGGCGGGAAACAGGAGAGGGAGGGACTGCGTGGGGCGGGCCGCGGCTCAGTCCGGCGCCGCTGGTGGCGCGCCCTTGTCGGCCGCCACCTCCAGGCTGCGCAGCTGCGGCGCCAGCTGGTTGAGCACCCCGTTGATCCACTTGTGGCCATCGGTGCCGCCGAACTCCTTGGCAAGTTCGATGCACTCGTTGATGACCACGCGCCACGGCACGTCCAGGCAGTGCTGGAACTCGTAGGCGCCGATCCACATCACGGCGTGCTCGATGGGCGAGACTTCGGCGAGCTTGCGGTCCAGGTGGGGTTCGAGCAGCGCGTCGAGCGCGGCCGCCTGGTCGATGCAGCCGTGCAGCAGGGCGTCGTAGTGCGCCGTGTCGGCCTTGTGGAAGCCCGCCAGGTCGCGCGTGAACAGGTCGATGGCCTCCGCCTCGCCGCGGCCCACCAGGTGCTGGTACAGGCCTTGCAGGGCAAATTCGCGCGCGCGGCTGCGGGCGTTCTTGGACGCGGCCTTGCGCGCGCCGGTGCTGGTCGTGCCGCTGCGCGGCTGGCGCGGCGGGCGGCGCGCCGGTTGGCTGCCCTCGCTCATTGGCTCAGCCCCCGCAGCAGCTGCGCCATCTCCACCGCCACGCGCGCGGCGTCCACGCCCTTGTCGCTCTGGCGGGCGATGGCCTGCTCCATGTCTTCGGTGGTGAGGATGGCGTTGGCGATCGGCACGTGAAAATCCAGCCCGACGCGCGTGACGCCCGCGCCCGACTCGTTGGCCACCAGCTCGAAGTGGTAGGTCTCGCCGCGGATGATGCAGCCCAGGGCGATCAGCGCGTCGAAGGGTTCCTGGTCGTCGTCCTCGTCCGCGCCGCGCTGCGCCAGCGCCTGCAGCGCCAGCGGCACTTCCAGCGCGCCCGGCACCGTCACGTGCACGATGTCCTCGTCCTGCACGCCCAGGCGCGCCAGCTCGGCGCGGCAGGCGCCCG
>NZ_ALEE01000159.1 GCF_000282995.1 Melaminivora alkalimesophila | reverse complement strand
GGCAGGCGCCCGCCAGCGTGTTGGTGATGCTCTCGTTGAAGCGAGCCTGCACGATGCCGATGCGCAGCCCGGTGCCGTCCAGGCCCTGCGCCGTTCCTTTTTCTGCGTCAAACATGAAGCGGTTCCTGCCCTGTGTCTGGTTGGGGGTTCATTCCTGGGGGATGTAGCCGGTGATCTCCAGCCCGTAGCCGACCATGCTCGGCATGCGGCGCGGGCGGCCCATCAGCTGCATGCGCGCCACGCCGCACTCGCGCAGGATCTGCGCGCCCACGCCGTAGGTGCGCAGGTCCATGCGGCCGCGCTCGGGTGCCTGCGCGGCGCGCGCGCTGCCGTCGAACTGCGCAAGCAGCTGCTCGGCGCTCTCGTTGCAGTTGAGCAGCACCGCCACGCCGCTGCCGTGCGCCTCGATGTGGCGCAACGCGGCGTCCAGGCCCCAGGAGTGCATGGAGCGCCCGGTCTCGAGCACGTCCAGGATGGACAGCGGCTCGTGCACGCGCACCGGCACGCTGTCGCCCTCGGCCCAGCTGCCCTTGACCAGCGCCAGGTGCATGGCCTGGCTGGGCGTGTCGCGAAAGGCGTGGGCGGTGAATTCGCCGAAGGGCGTGCGCAGCGTGCGCGTGCCGACCTTGGTGACCAGCGATTCGGTGCGGCTGCGGTATTCGATCAGGTCGGCGATGGTGCCGATCTTCAGGCCGTGCTCGGCGGCAAAGCGCTGCAGGTCCGGCAGGCGCGCCATGGTGCCGTCGTCCTTCATGACCTCGCAGATCACGGCCGCGGGGCTGCAGCCGGCCATGGCCGCCAGGTCGCAGCCGGCCTCGGTGTGGCCGGCGCGCATCAGCACGCCGCCATCGACGGCCTGCAGCGGGAAGATGTGGCCCGGCTGCACCAGGTCGGCGGCCACGGCGTTCGGGGCGACGGCGGCCTGCACGGTGCGCGCGCGGTCGGCGGCGGAGATGCCGGTGGTCACGCCCTCGGCGGCCTCGATGGAGACGGTGAAGGCGGTGCCCATCTTGGTGCCGTTGCGCGCCACCATGGGCGGCAGCTGCAGGCGTTCGCAGCGTTCGCGCGTGAGCGTCAGGCAGATCAGGCCGCGGCCGAAGCGCGCCATGAAGTTGATCGCCTCGGGCGTGACGTGGTCGGCGGCCAGCACCAGGTCGCCTTCGTTCTCGCGGTCCTCCTCATCGACCAGGATGACCATGCGACCGGCGGCAAGCTCGGCGACGATGTCCTGCACCGGCGAGATCGGTGCGGCGGGGGCGGGGGTGTTCATGCGGTGGCTCGGCTGGACCTGCGGCACGGGCGGCCGGCGCTCCGGCAGGCAGGCTGCATGCACAAGGAGCAGGACCGGACCGCGGCGGCGCCGCAGGGCGGGTGGGAAAAGGGACTCGGGCCCGCCCAGGGGCCCGAAACCGGGATTTTATGCCGCCCGTCAAACCGCGGGTGCAGCCAGGGTGAGGTTGCTCTCCGGCCGCGCCACGCAGGGCAGCACCCAGCCTTCGGCCTGCTCCTCGGCCGACAGGCCCGGCCATTGGGCCTCGTAGCGCACGCGGCCCTCCACCAGCAGACCCATGCAGGTGCGGCAGGTGCCGTTGCGGCAGGACGAGGGCCAGTCGATGCCGCCCTGCTCCAGCGAGTGCAGCAGGGGTTGGTCGGGCCAAGCATCGCATTGGAGGCCGTCGTCGCCCACGCGGGCAGTGAAAAAGGGAGCGGTTTCAGCGGGAGTGGTCATGGAAACGGATCGAGAGAGAGGCAGCTGGCGGTCCGGAGCATTGCCTGTTTTTTGGGCAATTCATGCGAAGGCCCGGCAGATCAGGCACTTGCGCCGGCCATCCCGGACTTGTCCTGAGTTATCCCCACGATTGTCCAGTGCAGCGCGGGATAACCCGGCATGTTTCTGCCCAAAAAATGGGCAAGTGAAAGAATGTTCAGTCATATCAAGGACTTGCGTTGTCCAGACAGCACTTGTCCTGGGTTGTCCACATGCTTGTCCTGCCGATTCAGGGATAACCCGTGATTGTCGCCCGTGCTCTTGCGTGGGGGCCGGGCGCCGGCGACCATGCTTCGCATGAACCCGACACCGACCGACTTCTCGCAAGGGGCTGCGTACGTGCGCGGCCAGTACGTGCCCATCGACCAGGCGGCCGTGCCGATCACGGACTGGGGTTTCCTGCGCTCGGATGCGGCCTACGACGTGGTGACGGTCTGGGACGGAGTGCCGATCGGTGGTGGCCAGGTGGGACCCATCACGCGCCGCCTGGTCGAGACTTACTGGGCCTGGCACCGGGACGGGCGCTACAGCACGCCGGTACGCTACGCGGACTGAGCCGGCGCGCCTGCCGTCGCCGTCGCCCGCCATGGGGCGGCCGGCCGGACGGTGTGCCCCGGCCATGGAGGCTTCTCTTTTTTCTCCCTTTCTTCCTTCAGTTTTTCAGGAGTGACGCATGACCCTCGACTTCGCAGGCCGCGTGGCCATCGTGACCGGTGCCGGTGGCGGCCTGGGCCGCCAGCATGCCTTGGCGCTGGCAGCGCGCGGCGCGCGTGTGCTGGTGAACGACCTGGGCGGCGCCGTGGACGGCAGCGGATCGACCGCGTCGGCCGCGCAGGCGGTGGTGGACGAGATCCGTGCCGCCGGCGGCGAGGCGCTGGCGAACAACGCCTCGGTGAGCGATTTCGACGCGGTGCTCGCCATGGTGCAGCAGGCCATCGACGCCTGGGGGCGCGTGGACATCCTGGTCAACAACGCCGGCATCCTGCGCGACAAGTCCTTTGCCAAGATGGACATGGCTGACTTCCGCCTGGTCGTGGACGTGCACCTGATGGGCGCCGCCTACTGCTGCCGCGCCGTGTGGCCGCACATGCAGGCGCAGAACTACGGCCGCATCGTCATGACCACCTCGTCCACGGGTCTGTACGGTAACTTCGGCCAGGCCAACTACGGCGCGGCCAAGCTGGCGCAGGTCGGGCTGATGCAGACGCTCGCCATCGAGGGCGCCAAGTACGGGATCCACGTCAACGCCCTGGCGCCGACGGCCGCCACGCGCATGACCGAGGGCCTGATGCCCGAGGAAGTGCTGGCGGCCCTGAAGCCCGAGGCCGTGGTGCCGGCCATGCTGGTGCTGGCGCACGAGAGTGCGCCCACGCGCACCATCCTGTGCGCAGGTGCCGGCAGCTTCGAGGCGGCGCACATCACGCTCACCCAGGGCGTGTACCTGGGAACCGGTCCGGACGTGCCCGAGCGCCTCGCGGCCCAGCTCGCCCAAGTGACCGACCGCAGCGGCGACATGGTGCCCCAGAGCGGCGCCGCGCAGGGCAAGCACGAGGTGGAGCGCGCCATGGCCGCCCATCGAGGCAGTTGAGCGGGTCTTGCGCACATCGCGGGCAGGGCAGGGGCCAAGCGTGCTAAGTTCGCGCCCACCGAAAAAGACAAGCAAGCATTCATGAGCACCCTGCACCAGCGCCTGGCGGCCCTGACGGACGACCGCCTCGCCGGCATGCGCCGAGGCATCGAAAAGGAGGGCCTGCGCGTGCTGCCCACGGGCCAGCTCGCGCTCACGCCCCACCCGGTGGCCCTGGGCTCGACGCTCACCCACCCGAGCATCACCACCGACTACAGCGAATCCCAGCTGGAGCTGATCACCGCCGCCCACCCCACGGTCGAGCAGTGCCTGGACGAGCTGACGGAGCTGCACCAGTTCGTGCACCGCGTGCTGCAGCAGCAACAACCCCATGGTGAGCTGCTGTGGGCCTCCAGCATGCCGGGCCTGCTGCCACCCGACGAGACCATTCCCCTCGGCCGCTACGGCAGCTCGAACATCGGGCGGGCCAAGAGCATCTACCGCATGGGGCTGGGGCACCGCTATGGCCGGCGCATGCAGACCATCTCGGGCATCCACTACAACTGGTCGCTGCCGGGCGTCGGCAGCGACGAGTACTTCGCGCTGATCCGCAATTTCCGGCGCCAGGCCTTCGTGCTGCTGTACCTGTTCGGCGCTTCGCCGGCGCTGTGCCCGTGCTTCGTGCAGGGGCGCGAGCACCGGCTGGAGCCCCTGGGCGAGGGGGGCCGGGCGCTCTACCTGCCGCACGCGACCTCGCTGCGCATGGGGCGGCTGGGCTACCAGAGCGAGGCGCAGGCCAGCCTGCGCGTGAGCTACAACGGCCTGGAGGGCTACGCCCGCTCGCTCCACGACGCGCTCACGCGGCCCTACCCGCCCTACGAAGCCATCGGCCTGCGCAACCTCGGGGGCGACTACAACCAGCTGGGCACCAGCCTGCTGCAGATCGAAAACGAGTTCTACGGCACCATCCGGCCCAAGCGCACGGTGCGCCCGGGCGAGCGGCCGCTGCACGCGCTGCGCGATCGCGGCGTGGAGTACGTCGAGGTGCGCCTGATGGACCTCGATCCCTTCGTGCCGGTGGGCATCACGGCGTCCACCATGCGCCTGCTGGACGTGTTCCTGCTGCACTGCCTGCTCACCGACAGCCCGCCCGACACGCCCGAGGAAATCGCCGAGCTCAAGACCAACCAGCACCTGACGGCCGAGCGCGGGCGCGAGCCGGGGCTGGCGCTGCTGCGCGCAGGGCGGGAGGTGTTGCTGGTGGACTGGGCGGCGCAGATCCTGGCAGAGTGCGAGCCCATCGCCGCGGCCCTGGACCGCGCCGAGGGCGCGGGGCACCATGGACAGGCCCTGCAGGCGGCGCGCGCCGCCCTGGCCCAGCCGGAGCTGACGCCCTCGGCGCATGTGCTGGCGGAGCTGCGCCAGCAGTTCGACCATGACTTCACGGCTTTCGCCCGCGCGCATTCGCTGTCGGCACGCGAAGTCCTGCTCGCCAAGCCGTGGACCGAGGCGCAGCAGCAGCGCTACATCCAGCTGGCCGCGCAGTCGCTGGCCGAGCAACGGCGCATCGAGGCGGAGGACAGCCTGCCGTTCGAGGAATGGCGCGAGCGCTACATGGCGGTCGGCGAGTTGCTGTAGCCGGCGCCTCCTGCGTTGCGTTCTGGCGCCGGCTTCCAAGGAGGATTCCATGGTTCGACCCCCTTTTCCCCTGACGGCGGCCGATGTGGTGGACGACGCCCCGGTGATCCCGGTCATCGTCCTGGAGGAGGTCGCGCGGGCCGTGCCCATGGCGCGGGCGCTGGTGGCGGGCGGCATCCGCATGCTGGAAGTGACGCTGCGCACGCCCGCCGCCCTGGAGTGCATCCGGGCGATTGCCCGGGAAGTGCCCGAGGCCGTCGTGGGCGCCGGCACGGCGCGCCGTTCGGCCGATGTGCAGGCCGCAGCACGGGCGGGTGCGCGCTTCATCGTCAGCCCGGGCTACCACCCCGAGCTGGGCCGCGCCTGCCGCGGTGAAGGCCTGGCCTTGCTGCCCGGCGTGGCCACGGCCAGCGAGATCATGGCGGCAGGCGAGGACGGCTTCGAGGTCCTGAAATTCTTTCCGGCGAGTGCGGCCGGTGGCGCGGCCCTGCTGCAGGCATGGAGCGGACCCTTCGGGGATGTGCGCTTCTGCCCGACCGGGGGCATCCATCCGGGCAACGCCGGGCAGTACCTGGCCCTGCCGAACGTCGCCTGCGTCGGCGGCTCGTGGCTCACGCCGGCGCGGGCGCTGGCGCAAGGCGACTGGCCGGCCATCGAGGCGCTGGCCCGCGAAGCGGCGGCCCTGCGGCCGCAGCCGCGCTGAGGCGGGGCCTTCCCTCCACTCAGGGCAAGGGCCCGATCCGCCACAGCCAGGACTGCCGACCGCGCAGCGCGCTCCACAACAGGTTGGCGCCGAAGGGCAGCAGCACCAGCGCGAGCAGCGCGCGCCGGTACAGGGCAGTCTCCGCGAAGAAGAGCGCGAACGCCGCGGTGCCGACGACCACAAGACCGAGCAGGGCCGACAGCAAGCGGCCCAGACCGCTGGCCGCGGCCTCATCGGCGCGGGGCGGTGGGGGAGGCTTTCCCGTCATCGGCAGCGTCCTCTTCTTCCGGGTCGACCCCGGCCGTGGTCAGCGGCGCGGGCCGCAGCAGCCGCACCACGAGCTTGTTCGCGCGGCCCACGTCGCCGCGCGCCTCGCCGCTGGCCATGTCCACCGCCCAGGCCTGCTGCACGGACAGGGACCCGGCGCCGCTGCCGCCGCGCACGACGGTGCCGTAGTCGTAGGGATTGACGGCGGTGGCGTTCACGCTGGCGGTGCCGCTCCAGTGCCACTCCCGGGGCGCCGCAGGCAGCCATGGCGCGCCGTCGGGCGCTGGTCCGCCGTCCAGCAGGCGCTGCAGCCGCCGCGCCTCCGGCACCCGGGGCAGGCGCCAGCGCACGCCAGTGGCGCGCCAGCGCTCGCGCACCAGCGCCTGGGCCTGGCCGTAGCTGAACAGGACGGGGGTGCCGACACAGTCGCGGCCATCCCAGCGCATGCCCTCGATGCAGCGCGCCCAGGCGAGCCGTGCACGCGTGTCGATCACCAGGGCGCCGTCGTCCGACAGCACGAACCCCGAGGCGGGTTGCGCCGCGGGATCGACCGTCGGTCCGGGCTGCGCCCCGGCGGTGCCCAGAGACGCCGCGAGGGCCAGCAAGGCGCCCCGAGCCGGCCCTCGTGCCAGTGCCATGCGCGCGGCCGCGGCCGGGGTGCCGGCGCGTATTCGAAGGCGGAACAGGGGCATGGCGGCACCTCCGGCAGCGACCTACGGGACTGCGGTGGCCATCCGCGCAGCCACTTCTTCGGCCAGGCTGCGGACGCTCAGCGGCGCGCAGCCCTCGGCATGGTTGCTGATGGTCACGAAAGCATTGTGCCCATGACCGCAGACTCCCGCCAGGGTGCGTGCAAGCAGCGCGTGCTCCGCGGGCGCCGGGTCGTGGATGCGGTCGTAGGGCGCATAGGCGTGTTCGGCCTCGTCGTAGCCGCGCGGGCCGTGCAGCGGGTTCAGGTTCCAGCGGCACACCAGCGGCCCGGGCCAGAGCCTGCGCAGCAGCGGCAGCTGCTCCTGCAGGGGCGGCATGCGCGCGTGCATGCCCAGGCAGTAGGTGGCGCCGGTGCTGCGCAGCACGTCCGCGAAGTGCGCCAGGTGCTCGGGCGCGAGCCATGCCGTATCGCGCACCTCCACCGCCAGCACGCCGTCGGGCGCGGCGTCCTGCAGCGGCGGCTGCGCGGCGAGCAGGGTGCGCAGGCGCTCGAGCACCTCCGGCAGGCGCTCGAGCAGCCCCCAGGGCAAGGGGCTGAGCTGGAAAACCAATGCGCCGGTGCGCGCGCCCAACCCCTCGAGCGCCGGCGCGACGAAGTGGTTGGTGGCCAGCATCGGGTCGAGGAAAGCGGGGTTGGGTTCGCGCCCGCGACCGCCTTCGCCGCGCACCAGCGCATCGGTCACCAACGCGGGCGCCTTGACGACGAAGCGGAAGTCCGGCGGGACCTGCGCCGCGTAGCGCGCGAACTCGCTCGCGCTCAAGGGCCGGTAGAAGCCCCGGTCGATGCCGACGGTGCGCAGCAGCGGATGCTGCCCATAGGCTTCCAGCCCGCGGCGGGAGAGCTGCTGTGCAGAGTAGCTGCCGTCCCAGACCAGGCCCTCCCAGCCGGGATAGCTCCAGGTGGACGTGCCCATGCGCAGCGTGGGCGGCAGGCGTTGCGCCAGCGCGTACAGCTCTGGCGGCCAGGAGGCCGGTCGCACGCCGTTTCCGGCTGCGGTGGCGGGTGCCTTGCGCTCGGAGGCGCCTTCGGGGAGGGTGCCTCCGTTGCCCTCGGTGCTGCGGCTGTCGCCGAAGAGATCGTCCTGGGTCGCCATGGGGGTTCGCGCCGGGTTCTATGGAAGTTGCCGCCAGCTTAAGGCCTGATTCCCGGTGGCCGAACGGTCCGTCCGCGTCGGGCAGCGCCAGGCGGGCAGCCGGCGCGAGGGGCATGGCGCTGGGGCGTATGGCAAACTCGCGCTCCTTTTTCCGGCCTTCCCCTTTTCTTCGTCGTTTCCAGGCAGATGCAGCAGATCGTTCGGCAATTGGCCGCAGAAATCAAGATCACCGAGGTGCAGGTGCGCGCCGCCGTGGAGTTGCTCGATGGCGGCGCCACGGTGCCCTTCATCGCACGCTACCGCAAGGAGGCGACCGGCGGCCTGGACGACGTGCAGCTGCGCGAGCTGGAGGCGCGGCTGTCCTACCTGCGCGAGCTGGAAGACCGCCGCCAGGCGGTCCTCAAGGCCATCGACGAGCAGGGCAAGCTGACCGACGCGCTGCGCGCGCGCATTGCCGCCGTGCCGACCAAGCAGGAGCTCGAGGACCTCTACCTGCCCTTCAAGCAAAAGCGCCGCACCAAGGGCCAGATCGCGCGCGAATTCGGCCTCGAGCCGCTCGCCGACCGGCTGTTCGCCGACCCCACCCTGGACCCGCACGAGCAAGCGCAGGCCTTCTGCCAGCCCGCCACCACGCTGGACGATGGCAAGCCGGGCCCGGACTTCTCCACCACCGCGGCGGTGCTCGACGGCGTGCGCGACCTTCTGTCGGAGCGCTGGGCCGAGGATGCGCAGCTGGTGCAGTCGCTGCGCGAGTGGCTGTGGAGCGAGGGCCTGCTGGTCTCGCGGCTGGTGCAGGGCAAGAACCCCGACGATCCGGAAGTTGCCAAGTTCCGTGACTACCACGACTACGAGGAGCCGATCGCACGCGTGCCGTCGCACCGGGCGCTGGCGGTGTTTCGCGGCCGGGCGCTGGAGATTTTGGAGGCGCGGCTGGTGCCACCGGGCGAGCCCCAGCCGGGCCAGCCCACGCTGGCCGAGGGCCGCATCGCGCTGCACCTGGGCTGGAGCCACCAGGGGCGCCGCAGCGATGATTTGATCCGCAAGTGCGTCGCCTGGACCTGGCGCGTCAAGCTCAGCCTGTCGACCGAGCGCGACCTGTTCTCGCGCCTGCGCGAGGACGCCGAGAAGGTGGCCATCAAGGTCTTTGCCAACAACCTGCGCGATCTGCTGCTGGCGGCGCCCGCGGGGCCGCGCGTCGTGATGGGGCTCGATCCGGGGATCCGCACCGGCGTGAAGGTGGCGGTGGTCGATGCCACCGGCCGGCTGGTGGACACGGCCACCGTCTTCCCGCACGAGCCGCGCCGCGACTGGGACGGCAGCCTGCACACGCTCGCGCGCCTGGTGCACAAGCACGGCGTGCAGTTGATCGCCATCGGCAACGGCACCGCCAGCCGCGAGACCGACAAGCTCGCGGCCGAGCTGATCGCGCTGTGCCAGAAGGCGGCCACCCCTGCCGACGCGCCGGCGCCTGCGCCCATCCAGAAGATCGTGGTGAGCGAGGCCGGCGCCTCGGTCTACAGCGCAAGCGAGTACGCCAGCCAAGAAATGCCCGACGTGGACGTGAGCCTGCGCGGCGCCGCCAGCATCGCGCGGCGCCTGCAGGACCCGCTGGCCGAGCTGGTCAAGATCGAGCCCAAGAGCATCGGGGTCGGGCAGTACCAGCACGACGTGAACCAGGGCGAGCTGGCGCGCACGCTGGATGCCGTGGTCGAGGACTGCGTGAACGCCGTGGGCGTGGACCTGAACACCGCCAGCGTGCCGCTGCTGTCGCGCGTCTCGGGCCTGTCGGCGGGCGTGGCGCGCTCGGTGGTGCGCTGGCGCGAGGCCCATGGCGCCTTTCGCAGCCGTCGCCAGCTGCTGGAAGTCAGCGGGCTGGGCCCGCGCACCTTCGAGCAGGCAGCGGGCTTCCTGCGCATCCGGGACGGCGACAACCCGCTGGACATGACCGGCGTGCACCCGGAGACCTATCCGGTGGTCGAGCAGATCCTGCGGCGCGCCGAGCGCCCGGTGCAGGAGCTGATGGGCCGCGCCGAGCTGCTGCGCGCCCTGAAGCCCGAGGACTTCGCGACCGAGCGTTTCGGCGCCATCACGGTGCGCGACATCCTGGCCGAGCTGGAAAAGCCCGGGCGCGACCCGCGGCCGGACTTCAAGGTCGCGCGCTTCAACGACGGCGTGGAGGACATCGCGGACCTCAAGGAGGGGATGGTGCTGGAGGGCACGGTCAGCAACGTCGCGCAGTTCGGCGCCTTCATCGACCTGGGCGTGCACCAGGACGGGCTGGTGCACGTCAGCCAGCTCAGCCACAAGTTCGTGCAGGACGCGCGCGAGGTGGTCAAGGCCGGCGACATCGTGCGCGTGCGCGTGCTGGAAGTGGATGCGGCCAGGAAGCGCATCAGCCTGAGCATGAAGCTGGATGCGCCGCCCGCGCGCCGCGACGGCCCGCGCGACAACCGCTTCGAGGGCGCAGGCCGCGGCAGCTACGCCGCGCCGCGCCGCGCGGGCAACTCCGGCCGCAGCGACGTGGGGCCACCGTCGGCGATGGCATCGGCCTTCGCGCGGCTGCAGCAGGCCCGGCAAAAGTAAGCGGGGGTAACAAGGCCCGGGGATAATGGCTTCCCCGACCTTTCCCATCCCACGCACCGTCCCACTCCATGGACCCCTCCAGCCTGCTCGCGCTCCCTCTGGCGCTGCCCAGCCAGCCGCGCGTGGTGGCCCTGCTGATGAGCGAGCTGGCACCGGCGGAGCCCAACCTGCGCCGGGTCAACCAGCTGTTCTCGGGCGACCCCATGCTCGCCGGCCGCCTGCTCGAGGAGGCGAACTCGCCGGCGCATGGGGCCGAGCGGTGCATCGGCGGCGTGGCATCGGCGCTGGCGCTGCTGGGGGTGGCGCAGCTGCGCTCGCTGGTCGGCTCGGCCCGGCTGGGCACGGCCTCGCGCTCGGTGCCGGGGATCGACCTGCGCCAGTTCTGGCGCTACAGCCTCTACAGCGCCAAGCTCTCGCGCTCGCTGGCCGGGCTGCTGCGCCACGACCAGCAGCTGGCCTATACCGTGGGTCTGTTGCACGGGCTCGGGGAGCTGGTGCTGCACCTGGCGGATCCGCCGCGCATCCAGTCCATCAACACGCTGATGGGCCCCTTGGACGTGCGCCGGGCGCGGCTGGAGCAGCATCTGCTGGGCTTCAGCTACGCGGAGCTCAGCGCCGGCCTGGCGCAGCGCTGGCAGCTGCCGGAGGCGGCGGTGGACGCCCTGCGCCACCACGTCACGCCGCTGGAAAACCCCAGCTACGAGCCGCTGGCCGCCGTGCTGCACCTGGCGGCCTGGCGCGCGCGCGGCCGGGTCACGCAGCGCAGCGAGCGCGAGCTGGCAGGCTCCTTCCCGGGCGAGGTGGCGGTGGTGCTGGGGCTGGACATCGACATGGTGCTGCAGCAGGACCCGATCGACTGGCACGTCGGGCCGGACGACGCAGACAGCCGTTGACTTAGAATTGCCGGGTTGTGCGCGCGGGCAAGCCCCTTGTCCGCCCGCCCATGGGTTCCCTCGCCCCCATCCATCAAAAAGGACCTCCCATGCTTGCCTCTTCTGCAGCGCCCGGCGCGCCGCTGCACGCCGCGCGCGTGCTCCCTGGGCTGGTGGCGCTGCACATTGCCATCGTCATCGCCAGCAACTACCTGGTGCAGATCCCGGTCGACCTGCTGGGTTTTCACAGCACCTGGGGCGCCTTCAGCTTCCCTTTCATCTTCCTGGCCACCGACCTCACGGTGCGGCTGATCGGCAAGCACGCCGCGCGGCGCGTCATCGGGCGGGCGATGCTGCCGGCGCTGGTGGCGTCGTACGTCGTGGGGGTGCTGTTCCACGAGGGGCGCTTCGGCGGCTTCGCGGCGCTGGCGCTGTTCAACAGCTTCGTGTTTCGCATTGCGCTGGCGAGCTTTGCGGCCTACGTGCTCGGGCAGCTGCTCGACATCCAGGTCTTCGACCGCATCCGCCGCCGCGGGCATGCGTGGTGGGTGGCGCCGGCGGCGGCTTC
>NZ_ALEE01000158.1 GCF_000282995.1 Melaminivora alkalimesophila | reverse complement strand
CGGCGGCGGCTTCCGTGGTCGGCCAGGCACTGGACACCGCGGCGTTCTTCTCGATCGCCTTCTGGCGCAGCTCCGACCCGTTCATGGCGGCGAACTGGGTGGAGATCGCCTGGGTGGATTATGCCGTCAAGCTCAGCGTGAGCCTGCTGCTGTTCGTGCCGGCCTACGGGGTGGCGCTGGCGGCGGTGGTGCGTGCCCTCGGGCGGGTGCCCGAGCCGGCCGCCGCCTGAGCGGGCGCCGCAGCGCAGCGCCCGGGGCTCACTCGGCCGCCTCGCCCTCCAGGCGGGCCAGCGCGGCGCCGGCACCCAGCGACAGCAGCCCCGCCTTGGCGTAGACGGCAAGCTTGTCACGCGTATCGGAGATGTCCAGGTTGCGCATGGTCAGCTGGCCGATGCGGTCCAGCGGCGAGAAGGGCGCGTCCTCGACCTTCTCCATCGACAGCCGCTCGGGCGCGTAGGTCAGGTTGGGGCTTTGCGTGTCCAGCAGCGAGTAGTCGTTGCCGCGGCGCAGCTCGAGCGTCACGGTGCCGGTGATGGCACGCGCCACCCAGCGCTGGGCGCTCTCGCGCAGCATGATGGCCTGCGGGTCGAACCAGCGGCCCTGGTACAGCAGGCGGCCCAGTTTCAGGCCGTTCACGCGGTATTGCTCGATGGTGTCTTCGTTGTGGATGCCGGTGACCAGCCGCTCGTAGGCGATGTGCAGGAGCGCCATGCCGGGGGCTTCGTAGATGCCGCGGCTCTTGGCTTCGATGATGCGGTTCTCGATCTGGTCGCTCATCCCGAGGCCGTGGCGCCCGCCGATGCGGTTGGCCTCCAGGAACAGCTCCACCAGGTCGTCGATCGCGCGGCCGTTCAGGGCGACGGGGCGGCCTTCCTCGAAGGTGACGGAGACTTCCTCGGCCTGGACTTCGACCTCGGGCTTCCAGAAGGCGACCCCCATGATGGGGTTGACGATGCGAATGCCCGAGTTCAGGAACTCCAGGTCCTTGGCCTCGTGCGTGGCGCCCAGCATGTTGCTGTCGGTGGAATACGCCTTCTCGGCGCTCATCTTGTAGCCAAAGCCTTCCTTCGTCATGAAGGCCGACATCTCGGCGCGCCCGCCCAGCTCGTCGATGAAAGCCTGGTCCAGCCAGGGCTTGTAGATCTGCAGCTGCGGGTTGGTCAGCAGCCCGTAGCGGTAGAAGCGCTCAATGTCGTTGCCCTTGTAGGTCGAGCCGTCGCCCCAGATGTGGACGTCGTCCTCCTTCATCGCGGCCACCAGCATGGTGCCGGTCACGGCGCGGCCCAGGGGCGTGGTGTTGAAGTAGGCGATGCCGCCGGTGCTCACATGGAAGGCGCCCGCCTGGATGGCGGCCAGACCCTCGTGCGCCAGCTGCGTGCGGCAGTCGATCAGGCGCGCTTTCTCGGCGCCGTACTCCATGGCCTTGCGCGGGATGGCATCGTAGTCCTCTTCGTCCGGCTGCCCAAGGTTGGCGGTGTAGGCATAGGGCAGGGCGCCGCGGTTCTTCATCCAGCGCAGCGCCGCGCTGGTGTCCAGGCCGCCCGAGAAGGCGATGCCGACCTTCTGGCCGACGGGAAGGTGTTGCAGGATGGTTGCCATGGCAGGGGAAAAGTGACGAGCGGGAGCTAAACCGGCGATTCTAGGCCGGACGCCCTGCGGCGCCGTGGGGCGCGCCCGCGCCGCACTCAGCGCCAGTGGCGGTCGTGGCGGCGTGGGTAGTGTGGATGGCCGCTGCCGTACTCGATCACCGTCACCGGGGGCGGCGACACATACACCGGCGCTCCGGGCTGCGTGGAGACCACCACCCCGGGGGTGGCGAAGCGCCCGCCATCGCCGTAGGTCGGGGGGTAGTAGGCTGCCGGCGGGCGCACGCCGCTCGGGATGGCCGGCTGGACGTTCAGCGGGATCCACCCGCCCGGATCGTCCTGGGTGCGCACGGTGTACTGGCGGCCGGCGTATTCGTAGGTCACGTCGTAGCCCACGACCCGGTTCTCGTAATAGGTTTCGGTGGTGCAGCGCTGCACCGTGTCGTAGCCCGGCCGGCCGGCCTCGATGCTGTTGCCCAGCACGGCGCCGCCGAGGATGCCGATGGCCGTGGCTGCTGCCC
>NZ_ALEE01000157.1 GCF_000282995.1 Melaminivora alkalimesophila | reverse complement strand
GGCTGCTGCCCGGCCGCTGCCGCCGCCGATGGCGTTGCCGGCCGCGCCGCCGGCGATCGCACCCAGCACCGCGCCCGCGCCACTCGGATTGCGCCCGCCGCTGTAGATGGTCTCGTTGCCGCAGACCTGTTGCGGCACGGCGAATTGCTGGTGGATGGGCGTTGCCGAGAGCACGCGGCCCATCTCCTGGGCCTGGGCGGCAAGGGCGGCGGCCGCCAGGGCGGTGAACACGAAGGTCTTTTTCATGGAGGAGGCTCCTTTGGTTCCGCATGCAACGCGCGGGACATGCGGGAAGTTTCACCGCGGCACGTCAAAGCCGGAGCAGCCAGCGGTAAAGATGCGTAAAGCCAGTGCCTGCCGCGCGCGCGCCGATCAGGGTTTGGACCCTGCCGCCAGCCTTTCGTTCCACACCTGGGCGTCGAAGCCGACGGTGGTGCGCCCGTCCGGCCATTCGACGACCGGGCGGCGGATCAGCGAGGCGTGCGCCTGCATCAGCGCGCAGGCGCCGGCCGCGTCGCTGGCGCGCTGCTGCTCGGCCGGGGAGAGCCGGCGCCAGGTGGTGCCGCGGCGGTTCAGCAGGGCGTCGTATCCCAGCTGCGCGGCCCAGCGGCCGAGCGACTCGAGCGGCACGCCCTGGCGTGCGAAGTCGTGAAACTGCACCGCGGCGCCGCGCTCGCCGAGCCAGGCGCGCGCCTTGCGCACCGTGTCGCAATTGGGAATTCCGTACAGGATGGTGGTGGGGTTGTTCATGGCCACGATCATCGGCGAGGCGCCGCTCGGCGACAATTCCGGCCGCCATGTCCAGCCTGCCCACGACCCTTGCCGAATGGCTCGCGCACTGCGAGCAGCAACACCCCAAGAACATCGCCCTCGGGCTCGAGCGCGTCGGGGAGGTGGCGCGCCGGCTCGGCCTGCGCTTTGACTGCCCGGTGATCACGGTGGCCGGCACCAATGGCAAGGGATCGACCTGCGCGATGATCGAGGCGGTGGCGCGGGCTGCCGGCTACCGCACGGGCGTGTACTCTTCGCCCCACCTGGTGCGTTTCGAGGAGCGTTGCCGCATCGATGCGCAGCCGGTGGCCGCCGATGCGCTGCTGCCGCACTTCGAGGCCGTAGAGCAGGCGCGGGTGCAAGGCGGCGAGCCCGTCGCCCTGACGTATTTCGAATTCACGACACTGGCCATCCTGCGCTTGCTGTGCGGGGAGCGCCTCGACGTGGCCATCCTCGAGGTCGGGCTGGGCGGGCGGCTCGACGCGACCAACGTCGTCGATGCGGACTGCGCGGTCATCACCAGCGTGGACGTGGACCACGTCGAGTACCTGGGCCCCGACCGCGAGAGCATCGGCCGCGAGAAGGCCGGCATCATGCGCGCCGGCCGCCCGGTGGTGGTGAGCGATCCGGTGCCGCCCGAGAGCGTGCTCGCCCACGCCGAGGCGCTGGGCGCCGACCTGTGGCGCTTCGGGCAGGATTTCAACTTCTCCGGCGACAAGCAGCAATGGGCCTGGGCCGGGCGCGGGCGGCGTTACGCCGGGCTGGCCTATCCGTCGCTGCGCGGTGTCAACCAGCTGATCAACGCCGCGGGCGCGCTGGCGGCCCTGGAGGCGCTGCGCGGGCGCCTGCCGGTCACGGCCCAGGCGGTGCGGCTAGGCCTGGCGCACGTGGAACTGCCCGGGCGCTTCCAGATCGTGCCCGGCCAGCCGGCGCTGGTGCTGGACGTGGCGCACAACCCGCACTCGGTGGCGGCGCTGACCGCCAACCTCGACGCCATGGGCTTCTTCCCGACCACGCACGCCGTCTTCGGCGCGATGGCGGACAAGGAGCTGGGCCCGATGCTGGCGCGCATCGCGCCGCTCATCGACCGCTGGTACTTCACCGACCTGCCGACCGAGCGCGCGCTGCGTGCGGCCGAACTGCAGCAGAAGTGGAACGCCCTGCACATGGCGGGCGCGGCCCAGCGCCGCGTGCCCACCAGCGTGCACACGGGGCCGGCCGAGGCCCTGCGCGCCGCGCTGGCGGCGGCCGACCCGGCTGATAGAATCGTGGTCTTTGGCTCGTTCCATACGGTGGGCGGCGTGCTCGAGCAGGGGGTGCCACGCCTTGCAGCTAAGCATCTGGGCGGCTAGCACGGCGCTCCGGCCCGCACCAGCCTTCTTCCCTGTCCATGGCATTTTTCAAGTTTCGCTGGCCCGGCAAGCAACGACCGGCTGACGGCGGCAAGCCGG
>NZ_ALEE01000156.1 GCF_000282995.1 Melaminivora alkalimesophila | reverse complement strand
CACTGTGAAAACAGTCGGGCGGTTTTTTTTCGTGGCCAGGAAAGGCGTCGTTCGGTGGTAACTTCGGCGCATGCAGCTGCACGACATCCTCTACTCTCAAGGCTTTGGCACGCGGCGCGTGTGCATGGGTCTGGTCCAGCAGGGCCGGGTCGCCCTTTTCTCCGCGGACGGGGCCTCCGAGCAGGTGTGTCTCGATCCCTTTGTCGAGGTCGAAACGCAAGGGCTGGAGTTCAGCGTCGATGGCGTGCGCTGGAGCTACCATGCCAAGGCCTATGTGCTTCTGCACAAGCCTGCCGGCTTCGAGTGTTCGCAGCGTCCGTCCGCCCATCCGAGCGTGTACACCCTGCTGCCTGCGCCCTTGCGCCAGCGGCCCGTGAAGGGAGGCGTGGCGGGGGTGCAGGCCGTGGGCCGGCTGGACCAGGACACGACCGGACTGTTGCTGTTGAGCGACGATGGAAAATTCATCCACCGGATGGCTTCCCCGCGGCGCCGCGTCCCCAAGGTCTACCGTGTGACTGCGCGGCATGCCTTTGCCCCGGACCAGCTTCGTCGCTTGCTGCAAGGGGTGGTGCTCGATGACGATCCGCGCCCGGTGCAGGCCGTTGCCGTCGAGGCGCTGGACGATCGGGTGATCGAGCTGGCGCTCACCGAAGGCAGGTACCACCAGGTCAAGCGGATGGTGGCGGCGGTGGGCAACCGGGTCGAGGCCCTGCATCGGGTGCGCATTGGAGGACTGGCGCTGCCTGAGGATCTGCCGGAAGGCCAGTGGCGCTGGTTGCAGCCGGCAGACCTTGCCCTGCTGGCGCCCTGAGGCCCGGTTACCGCAGTCCGGAGTATGCTCGCATCCCCATGGGGTTGCTGCTCGATTCCTTCTGGCGTGCCGCGGGCTGCTGCCTGAAGCCGCGCGTGCTCGCCGCGTCGTTGTTGCCGCTGGCAGCAATCGTGTTGCTGGCCTGCGCTGCCGGATGGTTGTTCTGGGCCCCGGCGGTTTCCTGGGCCCGGGACCTGGTTGGGCACGCTGCGTGGCTGGAGGGGATGGGCGGCTGGATCGGGCGCGACAGGGCGGGGCAGGCTGCCGCGGTGGTGGCGCCGCTGCTGGTGATCGTGGTGGCGGGGCCAGTGCTGCTGATGGGTGGCTTGCTGGCGACCACGACGCTGATGATGCCCATGCTGCTTCGCTGGGTGTCGGCCTGCCGTTTCAGCGGCCTGGAGCGCAAGCAGGGCGCCTCCTTGCTGGCCAGCCTGGCCTGGGCCTTGGGCAGTGTCCTGGCGGCGCTCCTCGCGCTGGTGGTGACCTTGCCGCTGTGGCTGCTGCCCCCGCTCATGGTGCTGCTGCCGCCGCTCATCCTGGGCTGGCTGAACTACCGGGTCATGGCTTTCGACGCCTTGGCGGAGCATGCGAGCCGGCAAGAGCGGGTGTCGATCTTTAGGCGACACCGCTGGCCCCTGCTGGCCATCGGGGTGGCGTGCAGTGTGCTTGGGGCGGCCCCCGGCGTGGTGTGGATCTCGGGCTGGTTGTTCCTCGCCGCCTTCGTGGTGCTGGTGCCGCTGGCGGCATGGATCTACACCCTGGTGTTCGTGTTTTCCGCGCTCTGGTTCATCCACTACTGCCTGGCCGCGCTGGCCCAGCTGCGTTCGCAGTCAAGCGGCCCCGCCGCGCTCGACCGTTCTTCCCCTGTTCCCACAGACCATGTCCTCCCCTCCTGAATTCGGCCTGCTGGTCATCGGCGACGAAATCCTCTCGGGCAAGCGCACCGACAAGCATTTTTCCAAGATTGTCGAGCTGCTGGCAGCGCGGGGGCTGGAGCTTGCATGGGCCCAGTACCTGGGCGACGACCGGGCGCGCCTGACTGCCGCCCTGGAGCGCGTGCTGGCCCTGCCGAGGGCGGTGGTCTTCTGCTGCGGGGGGATCGGCGCCACGCCGGACGACCACACCCGCCAGGCTGCGGCCGCGGCGCTGGGCCGGGCCCTGGTGCCGAACGAGGAGGCGCAGGCGCTGGTGCGTGCGCACGCGGAGCGGATGGCGCGCGAGCGGGGTGTGCCCTTCGATCCCGCGCACCCGGACAACCTGCAGCGGCTGCAGATGGGGGTGCTGCCCGCGGGGGCGAGGCTCATCCCGAACCCCTACAACGGCATCGCGGGCTTTACCTGCGACGGGCCGAACGGCGCGGTGGTGCACTTCGTGCCGGGCTTTCCGGTCATGGCCTGGCCGATGATCGAATGGGTGCTTGACTCCAGCTGCAACCACTGGTTCGGCGCGCAAGCGCAGCGCGAGCATTCGGTGGTGCTCTACGGCGCCATGGAGGCAGCACTCACCCCGCTGATGGAGCGCATCGAGGCCGAGCACCCCGGTGTGCGGGTGTTCAGCCTGCCGAGCGTCGACCACCCGGTCCATGGGCGGCACATCGAGCTGGGCGTCAAGGGACCGGCGGCGCTGGTGCCGGCCGCATGGCGACAGCTGCACGATGCCCTGCGCGGGCGCGGCGAGAAGATGGGGCCCGAGCAGGTGCGCGACAGATGAGGGCGGGCGTCGATGCCACACATCCGTGGTGCTGTCAGCCCTGCCGGACGTGGTGCGTTGTATGCTTTGGGGTTTTGTTTCCGTGACCCCTTGTCCAACCCCGGAGTACCTTGATGGCAAAGACTGTTGCTGACGTGATGAACATGGTGGAGGAGAACGAAGTCCGCTTCGTGGACTTCCGCTTCACCGACACCCGGGGCAAGGAGCAGCACGTCACGGTGCCGGTATCGCACTTCGACGAGGACAAGTTCACCGAGGGCCATGCCTTCGATGGCTCCTCCATGCCGGGCTGGAAGGGGATCGAGGCTTCCGACATGCAACTCATGCCGGATCCGGATACGGCCAACATCGACCCGTTCTACGAGGAGACGACGCTGTTTCTGCAGTGCGACGTGGTGGAGCCGGGCGATGGGAAGGCCTATGACCGCGACCCGCGCTCGATCGCCAGGCGCGCCGAGGCCTACCTGCGGGCCTCCGGCCTGGGCGATACCGCCTATTTCGGCCCGGAGCCGGAGTTTTTCCTCTTCGATGGCGTGCGCTGGGGCAACGAGCCGGGGCGCGTGTTCTTCGAGATCGAGGAATACGAGGCGCCCTGGAACAGCGGCGCGCGGCTGGAAGGCGGCAACCGGGGCCACCGGCCCACCACCAAGGGCGGCTACTTCCCGGTGCCGCCGGTGGACAGCACGCATGACATGCGCGCCGAGATGGTGCTCATCCTGGAGCAGCTGGGCATTCCGGTCGAGGTGTTCCACCACGAGGTGGGCGGCGCCGGCCAGAACGAGATCGGCACGCGCTTCTCGACGCTGGTGCAGCGCGCCGACTGGACGCAGACCATGAAGTACGTCATCTGGAACGTGGCCAACAGCTACGGAAAAACGGCGACCTTCATGCCCAAGCCCTATGCGGGCGACAACGGCTCGGGCATGCACGTGCACCAGTCGATCTGGAAGGATGGCAAGAACCTGTTCGCGGGCGACGGCTACGCGGGGCTGTCGGACTTTGCGCTGTACTACATCGGCGGGATCATCAAGCACGCGCGCGCGCTCAATGCCATCACCAACCCGGGCACCAACAGCTACAAGCGGCTGGTGCCTGGCTTCGAGGCCCCCGTGAAGCTGGCCTACAGCTCGCGCAACCGCTCGGCCTCCATCCGCATCCCCTACGTGGCCAACCCGAAGGGGCGGCGCGTGGAGGCGCGCTTCCCGGATCCGCTGGCCAACCCGTATCTGTGCTTCTCGGCGCTGATGATGGCGGGCCTGGATGGGGTGGAAAACCGCATCCATCCGGGCGAGGCCGCGACCAAGGATCTCTACCACCTGCCGCCCGAGGAAGACCGCCTGGTGCCCACCGTCTGCCACAGCCTGGACCAGGCGCTGGAGGCGCTGGACCGCGATCGAGGCTTCCTGACCAAGGGTGGGGTGTTCTCCGATGGGATGCTGGACGCCTACATCGAGCTGAAGATGGCCGAGGTGCAGCGCTACCGGATGGCGCCGCACCCGGTCGAATACGAAATGTACTACTCCCTGTAACCGGGCCCGGACGGCGGCTGGCGCGTGGGGGATACTCGGCCATGCGGCCCGCCAGCCATGTCCCTGAAGAGGCTGGTGCAGGCCATGAGGAAACGCATGAAGCACTACACCCCGATCGCCCTGGGCATGGCCCTGGTCGCGCTGGCACCGGCTTGGGCCCAGGACAGCATCTACCGCTGCGGCAACGAGTACACCAACAACGCCACACAGGCGCGCGAGCGCGGTTGCCGGCTGGTGGAAGGCGGGAACGTCACTATCTTGCAGACCACGCCCCGGCCGGCG
>NZ_ALEE01000155.1 GCF_000282995.1 Melaminivora alkalimesophila | reverse complement strand
CGCCCCGGCCGGCGCCGGCCGGTGGCGCGGCGCCCGCACCGGCGCCGGGGGGGCGTCCCAGCGCCTCGCCGCCCAGCGCCCCGCGCGTCGACACGGCCGAGCAGCGGGCGCGTGACACGGATGCGCGTGCCATCCTCGAGGCGGAGCTGCGCAAGGCGGAGGCCAGGCTGGCCGAGCTGCGCACCGAATACAACGACGGCGCGCCGCAGCGGACGGCGCAGGAGCAGCTCAATCCCCAGGCCTACGCCGAGCGCACGGCCGAGTTGAAGGCCGGTGTGGCGCGCGCCGAGGCGGATGTCGCCGGCATCAAGCGCGAGCTGGGGCGCTTGAACCGCTGAGGGCGCGGCGCGCGTCCTACATGCAGGCGGTACCGGGGCCGACCCGGTGGACCCGGAGGGACTTTGACAATGGCTCGCATTGTTCAACCAACCGGAGTCCAGACATGTCGGAACACAAGAATGATGCCAACCGCGACCCGCTGACCAACGAGCCCGGATCCCACCCGGTCGGCACCGGGGTGGGGGCGGCCGGGGGCGCCGTGGCGGGCGCCGCCGCCGGCTCCTTCGGCGGGCCCATCGGTGCGGCGGTCGGCGGCGTGGCCGGCGCCGTGGTGGGTGGCCTGGCGGGCAAGGCAGCGGCCGAGTCGGTCAACCCCACGGCCGAGGACGCCTACTGGCGCGAGAGTTACCAGCGCGAGCCCTATTACGTCTCGGGCCGCACCTATGACGAATACCGCCCCGCCTACGAGCTGGGCTGGAGCTCGGCAGGCCGCTACGAGGGCGATTTCGCCGCCGTGGAGCCGAGTCTGTCGCGCGATTGGGGTGCTGCGCGCGGCACCAGCACCCTGGAATGGGAACAGGCCCGGCCGGCCACGCAGGCCGCCTGGGAGCGCGCACGGCGCAACGCCGCAGCCGCCCCCGCGGGCACTGGCACCGGCACGCTTCGCAATGAGGAAGTGGTGGACGTGCTCAATGATCTGCTGGAATGCAGCCGCGACGGCGAGTATGGCTTTCGCACTTCCGCGGAGCACGCGGACAGCCCGGAGCTCAAGCAGATCCTGGAGCGCCATGCGCAGGAATGCGCCGCGGCCGCGGCCGAGTTGGAGCGCGAGGTGCGCAACCACGGCGGAGAGCCGGCTTCCGGCGGCACGGTCACGGGCGCCATGCACCGCGGCTGGGTGTCGGTGAAGACGGCACTGACCGCCAACGACGACAAGGCGGTGCTGAACGAGTGCGAGCGCGGCGAAGACGCCGCGGTGGCCCGCTACCGCAAGGCGCTCAAGGCCAACCTGCCCCCCAGCGTGCGTGCGCTGGTGGAGCGCCAGGCCCAGGGGGTGCAGCGCAACCACGACGAGATCAAGGCACTGCGCGACCGTTACAACGCCGCTTCCTGAGGTCGGCAGGCCGGCATTGGCGCCACAGAAGACCGGCCCCTTCCGGGGGCCGGTTTTTTCATGCGGCAAGCCAATATGCCCCGGCCTCAGGCCGCGAGGTGCAAGACCACCGGGGCGTGGTCGCTGGGCTGCTTGTTCTTGCGTGGCGTGCGGTCGATGTGGCAGGCGTTGACCTGGGCGCGCAGCGCCTCGCTGACCAGGATGTGGTCGATGCGCAAGCCCCGGTTCTTCTGAAAGCCCAGCATTCGGTAATCCCACCAGGAAAAGCTCTTCTCGGGCTGCTCGAACAGCCGGAAGGCGTCGGCCAGACCCAGGCCGAGCAGTGCCTGGAAGTGCGCCCGTTCCTCTTCGGTGTGGTGGATGGTCCCGGCCAGGCCCACGGGGTCGAAGGAGTCGCGGTCTTCTGGGGCGATGTTGAAGTCCCCCATGAGCACCAGCCGCGGATGGCGGTCCAGCTCGCCGCGCAGCCACTCCTGCAGCGCCTGCAGCCAGCGCATCTTGTAGTCGAATTTGTCCGAGCCCGGAGCCTGGCCGTTCACGAAGTAGCCGTTGACCACGCGCAGGGGCCCTCCCGGGCCGTCCACCGTCGCGGCGATGACGCGCGCCTGGTCGTCGTCGTGCCCGGGGATGTTGCGCACCACCTCTTCCAGGGGCGTACGGCTGAGGAGCGCGACCCCGTTGTAGGTGCGCTGGCCGAAGCTCACGGCCTGGTAGCCGGCGGCGTGGAAGGCATCGTGGGGGAATTTCTCGTCCACGAGCTTGAGCTCCTGCAGCCCGAGCACGTCCACCGGATTGGCAGCGAGCCAGTCGAGCACCTGGGGGAGGCGCACGGTCAGCGAGTTGATGTTCCAGGTGGCAAGTTGCATCTCTGCTCTTTCCAGCATCGGGTCTTCATGGGGTGCGCCGTTCGTAGCGCACGAAGCTGTAGGGCAGCCCGCCGGCGCCGGTGGTGGGGGGGCTGCGCAGGGTCTCGATCCATTCCGGGCCCAGCTCGGGCGCCCACGCGTCGCCCTCGAAGGCGGTGCCGATCTCCGTCACTTCCACGCGGTCGGCCAGCGGCAGGACCTGCGCGTAGATCTGGGCGCCACCGATGACCCACGCCGTGGCCGGATGGCCTCGGCGCGCGAGCGCCAGGGCATCCTCCACGCTGGCGCTGCGCTCGGCGCCCGGGGCCCGCCAGTGCGCCTGGCGGGTGACGACGATGTTGCGGCGCTCGGGCAGGGGCCGAAAGCGCGGCGGCAGGGAATCCCAGGTCTTGCGACCCATGATGACCGGGCAGCCCTGCGTCAGCGCGCGAAAGTGCGCCAGGTCCTCGGGCAGGTGCCAGGGCATGGTGCCGTCCCGGCCGATGACGCCGTTGAGGGCGCGCGCGTAGATCAGTGCGACCTGCATGGGCTGGCCAGCCGCTCAGACGGCCACCGGCGCCTTGATGGCCGGATGGTGCTCGTAGCCGAGGATCTCGAAGTCCTCGAACTCGTAGTCGAAGATCGAGGCCGGCCGGCGGCGGATGTGCAGCTGAGGAAAAGGATAGGGCTCGCGCCCGAGCTGCGTCTGCGCCTGCTCCAGGTGGTTGTTGTAGAGGTGGCAATCCCCTCCGGTCCAGATGAAGTCGCCCACCCCCAGGTCGCATTGCTGCGCAACCATGTGGGTCAGCAGGGAGTAGCTGGCGATGTTGAAGGGCACGCCCAGGAAGATGTCGGCGCTTCTCTGGTAGAGCTGGCACGACAGCCGGCCCTCGGCGACGTAGAACTGGAACAGGGTGTGGCAGGGCATCAGCGCCATCCGGTCCAGCTCCGCCACGTTCCAGGCGCTGACCAGGATGCGGCGCGAGTCCGGGTCGTTCCTCAGGGTATCGATGACCTGCTGGATCTGGTCGATGTGGCCGCCGTCCGGGGTCGGCCAGCTGCGCCACTGCACGCCGTAGATAGGGCCCAGATCGCCGTCCTCGCGCGCCCACTCGTCCCAGATGGTGACGCCGCGCTCCTGCAGCCAGCGCACGTTGCTCTCGCCCCGCAGGAACCACAGCAGCTCCAGCGCCACGCTCTTGAAATGCACGCGCTTGGTGGTGATGAGCGGAAAGCCCGCGCGCAGGTCGAAGCGCATCTGGTGGCCGAAGACGCTGCGCGTGCCGGTTCCCGTGCGGTCTCCCTTGGCGACGCCGTGCGCGTACACATGGCGCATGAAGTCTTCGTATGGGGTTGGGACGGTGCGGGTGGTCATCGGGAAAGGCGCCGCGGCGGCGCACGCAGGGCAGAAAAAGGGCAAGTATCCCACGTGGGCCGCCGCGGCCCGCATCGACAATGGCAAGCCCCGTCTTTTTCCGGAGAACCCTTGCATGCCCTCTCTCATCCGCCGCACTTCCGTTGCCGCCGTGGTCCTCGCCAGCGGGGCGGTGCTGTCCCTGGCCGCCTGCAGTGGCCCGCAGGCGGCGCGCCCGGCGGCGACCGCCGCGCAGCCTTCCTCAGCCGGGCAGGAGGCGCTGGCGAGTTTGCGCCCCTGGCTCGGCACGTACCACCACGACGGCCACGACTACCTGCGCCAGGGCGCGCTGGCGGCGCGCCTGCAGGCGCTGCTGGGGCCGGAGCACTACGCGGCGCTGCTGGCCAACATGCAGGTCGCCGGTCCTCTGTCGCAGGAGGGAGGTGTCTGGTTCGTCACCGGCAACCGCCCCCATCAGGGGGGCAGTGAGCAGGCGGCGATCGCCATCGATCCGCAGCGCGACGCCCTGCGGGTGTGGCTCAGGCACCGCGGCCGCGCCCAGGAGTTCACCGATCCGCAGGGAGCCGTGGTGCCCTGGCCGCAGGACGTGCGGACCCTGCTGCAGAACGCTGGGGAAGGCTGAGCGGCCCGGGCGCTGCGGCGTGGCCCGGATCAGTCCTCGAGCAGCACGCAGCCCGGATTCATGATCCCCTGCGGATCCAGGGCCTGCTTGATGGCGCGCATCATGCGCAGCGCCACGGGGGACTTGTACTGCACCAGGGTTTCGGCCTTCAGCGTGCCCACGCCGTGCTCGGCCGAGAACGAGCCGCCGTGCTCCGCCACGGCGTCGTAGACCAGCGCATTCACGCGCGGCTCCTGCTCGCGCAGGAAGGCGGCTGCGTCGCCGCCCTTGGGCGCCTGGACGTTGTAGTGCAGGTTGCCGTCACCCAGGTGGCCGAAGGTGACCAGGCGCGCGCCCGGCACCTCGCGCGCCAAAAGGGCGTCGGTGTGGGCGATGAAGGCGGGAATGCGCGAGGCGGCGACCGAGATGTCGTGCTTGATGTTCAGGCCCTCCTCGGCCTGTGCGAGTGGAATGCTCTCGCGCACGTGC
The DNA here is from genome assembly GCF_000282995.1 of Melaminivora alkalimesophila. Classification (GTDB taxonomy): domain Bacteria; phylum Pseudomonadota; class Gammaproteobacteria; order Burkholderiales; family Burkholderiaceae_C; genus Melaminivora; species Melaminivora alkalimesophila. The sequence continues at coordinate 2,329 of NZ_ALEE01000155.1, read as the reverse complement.
CACAGCTCGCGCGCCTGCGCGATGCTGCCCGCCACCACGGCGTCCAGCGCGCAGCCGTCCTCGAAGGCCCGCTCCATCAGGTGCTCGAAGCGCGCGCGTGCGTGTTCCTCGCTCTCGCTGTCGCTGTTTTCCAGCAGCACGCACCAGGGCGCCCCGTCCATGCCCACAAAGGGCACGCGCAGCTGCGGCATGTGGCGCGCCACCAGCGACAGGGAGAACTGGTTCATGACCTCGAAGCCCGTCAACCCCGCCCCCAGGTGGCGGTGCGCCAGGCCCAGCAGCTGCACGGCGGCCTCCATCGAGGGCACGGCTGCCCAGGCCGTGAGCTGCGCCACCGGACGGGCGTGCAATTTCAGCGTGGCGGCGGTGATCACGCCCAGCGTGCCCTCGCTGCCGACCATCAGGTTGCGCAGGTCGTAGCCGGTGTTGTCCTTGCGCAGGCCCGACAGGCCGTCCCAGACCTCGCCTTGCGGCGTGACCACCTCCAGGCCCAGGCACAGATCGCGGGCGTTGCCGTAGCGCACCACCTGCGTGCCCCCGGCGTTGGTCGCCAGGTTGCCGCCGATGGTGCAGCTGCCTTCAGCCGCCAGCGACAGGGGAAAGAGAAAGCCTGCCTGGGCGGCCGCCTCTTGCACGGATTGCAGGATGCAGCCGGCCTCCACCGTCATCGTCAGGTTGGCCGCGTCGATGCCGCGCACGCGGTTCAGGCGCGACAGGCTCAGCACCAGCTGCGTGCCGCTGGCGTCGGGCGTGCTGCCCACCGACAGCCCGGTGTTGCCGCCCTGCGGGATGAGCGCCGTGCCGAAGGCCGCGCAGGCACGCACCACGGCCGCCACCTCGGCGGTATTGCCCGGGCGCACCACGGCCAGGGCGCGGCCGCTCTTGCGCCGGCGCCAGTCCTGCTCCCACGCGCTCAGGTCGCCTTCGGTCAAGACGTGGGCGGCGCCGACGGTCTGGCGCAGGGTGTCGAGCAGGGCAGCAGCAGTCATGTCGCGGATCCTCGGAAAGGCAAGATGGGGGGCGCAGCCTCAGGCCGGCAGCGCGGGCGCCGCGGCCCGGGCCGCGCGCTGGCGCAGCCGCACGTGCAGCGCGCAGGCCAGGAACAGCACCAGGCAGAGCGCCACCTCGGCAAGGGCCAGCCAGCGGCCCGGAGCGGCGTCACCCCAGGCGCGCACCACGCCCTCGGTGAAGTACAGCCAGACCAGCAGGCTGACCCAGCGGTAGGTGTACATGCGGCGCTTGAGCAGGCCGGCCAGCGGCACGGCCAGCGGCAAGGCCTTGAGAACCAGCCAGGAGCCGCCCGGGCGCAGCGGCGCGAGCCACATCTCCCAGGCGACGCTGAGCGCGATCAGGGCCAGCAGGCTGCCGACGGCCAGCCAGCGCGTGGCGGCCACGTCCGTGCCGACCACGGAAAGGCCGGGCGAAGAGGGAGCAGGGGCGGGAGCAGGCATCGGGCTGGCATCATATCGGCCATGGCCTTGACCCCACAGCTTGCCGCGCAGCGCCTGGAGGCCTGGCTGCTGCAGCTCTCGCAGTTCCCGTGGCGCACCACGGTGCACACGCTGCGCGAGCGCTACCGCGAGGACCGGCTGGGGCTGACGGCCAGCAGCCTCACCTTCACCACGCTGCTGGCGCTGGTGCCCCTCATGACGGTGGCGCTGGCGGTGTTCACGGCCTTCCCGACCTTTGCACAGATGCAGCAGGTGCTCGAGCGCTGGCTGATGGACAGCCTGATTCCGGTGACCATCTCGCGCCAGGTGCTGGACTACATCACCCAGTTCGCGGCGCAGGCGAGCCGGCTGGGGGCGGTGGGATTTTCCATTCTCACGGTGACGGCGCTGGCGCTGATCCTGACCATCGACCGCACGCTCAACAACATCTGGCGCGTGCGGCGCCTGCGCCCGCTCGGGCAGCGCGTGCTGATCTACTGGGCGGCCCTGACCCTCGGGCCGCTGGTGCTGGCGGGCAGCCTGGCGCTGACCAGTGCGGTGGCGTCGGCGGCCTCGCAGGGGCTCGGGGAGGCCTTGCCGGGCGGGGCACGGCTGCTGTTCGACGGCATCGAGTTCCTGGTGCTGGCCAGCGGCATGGCAGCGCTCTACCACTATGTGCCGAACACGCACGTGCAGTGGCGCCACGCCTGGGCGGGCGGGCTGTTCGTCGCGACGGGCATTTCCCTGGCGAAGAATGTGCTGGTGCTGTATCTCGCGTCGGTGCCGACCTACTCCGTGCTCTACGGCACTTTTGCCACGCTGCCGATCCTGTTGCTGTGGATCTACGTTGCCTGGGTGATCGTGCTGCTGGGGGCGGTGGTGGCGGCCTACCTGCCGAG
>NZ_ALEE01000154.1 GCF_000282995.1 Melaminivora alkalimesophila | reverse complement strand
GGCCTCCCTGCCGAGCCTGCTGGCGGGCGTCGCCCGGCCTGTGGGGGGGCCGGGCTGGTCGTTCCTGCTGGCGGTGGAAGTGCTGCAGCAGCTGCACGCGGCGCGGCAGGAGCCGGCCCATGGCCTGACAGCGGCGCAACTGGCATGGCGGCTGCGCGTCGATGCGCTGCAGCTGGAGCCGGTGCTGGACGTGCTGACGGCCCTTGATTGGGTGGCGCGCATCAGCGAGGCCGCGGCGGACGATCCGGATACGGTGGACGCGCGCTACCTGCTGCTCGCGCGGCCCCAGGAGACCGCGATGGAGCCCCTAGTGCAGCGCCTGCTGGTCGGGCGCTGCGAGGCGCTGGAGCGCTTCTGGCACCACACGGGCATGGAGGCGCTCACGCTGGCGGACGTGTTGCAGCGCCCGGCGGCTGCGGCCCCTGCACCCGCCATGTTCCTCGAGGGCTAGCGGCGGGCGCCACCGTCCGTTCGCAGGTGCGAAGCCGATGAGGACGCGGGGACGGACGCCAGCAGCCGCTGGATCAGCTGGTCGTAGCCGATCAGCGCAGCCATCCCGATGGCGATCATTCCGGTGAGCGCGGGCAGGTCCATGGCGCTGACCACGGCGAAGCCGGTGGGCGTGGCATGGCGCAGCGTGGCGGGCGCCGTGCAGATGAAGTCGGCTGCCGCCATGCCGGTGTAGTGCATCGCGCACACGGCCACACCCATGACCAAGGAGGCGAGGCCGCGCATGGCCAGCGTGCGGGTGCGAAAGGCCAGCCACAGCGCCGCGCAGGCCGCCAGGACGGCGATTGCCACCGACAGCACGACGATGTCCAGCGACCACTGGATGAAGCCGGGAAAGCGCATCCCGAACATGCCCAGGTAGTGCACGAAGGCGACGCCCAAGCCCAGTGCCGTGCCGGCGAGGAGTACGCGCAGGCCGCTGTCCGGGCGCACGGCGACGAAAGCCAGCGCTCCGGAGGTGGCGGCGATGGCGGCCACCAGAGAAAGCAGCGTCTCCACCATGGAGTAGCCCGACCCCATCCCCAGGCGCAGCGCCAGCATGCCGGTGAAATGCATGGCCCACACGCCGATGCCGCCCAAGGCGGCGCCGGCCGCCAGCAGGTTCAGCCCGCTCAGCCGGCCGCCGTCCTGGCGGATGCGCCGCGCGGCCGTGAGGGCGATGAAGGAGCCGAGCACCGCGATGCAGTACGAAAAGATGACGAGGCCGGTTTCGTAGGAAGTCTGGGCGAGCTCGCCCACCTGGAGGGTTTCGTTCATGGGGAAGCAGTTGCCGCGCCGCTGGATGGGCCGGACATGGATCGTTGCGCCTGTTCTCGGCGAAAACAGGGAAACAAATGGTTGATGCGGATCAATGAATGTGAAATTCTATGGTCCGCTTTTCCCCATAGAAAATGCCTTAACCATCTTTGACAATTGCCGGGCCGAGACGGGCCTCGGGGCGCTTCAGTCGCCGGCGCCCGCGCCAAGCGCCCGCGCGGCCGCGGCGCCATGCAATGCCGCCCCCTCCAGCGTCGCCGGGTACGGCCCGGCCACGTAGTCGCCGCAGGCCAGCAGGCCGGGGGCGATCTGCAGCGCGGGCCGCACCAGGGCCGGCGTGCACAGGAAGGTGGCGCGCCGCTCCACCACGGTGCGCACCGCGCGCAACCCGGGCAGGGCAAGCTCGTCGGCCGCCTGTGCCAACACCTCGCGCTCGAGCACGGTGCGCTCGCCCTGGAAGGCACTGACGACGAAGGCCAACAGCCCTGGCGGCCCGCCGAGCTGGCCACGATCGAAGGCGAATTGCGCTGGCCGCGCCGGGCCGCTGCGCAAGGCCAGCATGGGCGAGGGCAAGACCGCGCCGGGGGCCTGCGGCAGCTCGGCATACACCGTGGCGATGGCGCCGAAGCGCAGGGCCTGCGCTTGCCCGGCCCAGGCGTCCAGGGCGGGGCGCTCGTGCGCCGGCACCGCGGCCTCGCGCACCAGCCGCGCGGCCTCTGTGCTGCCGGTCGCGAGGACCACCGCATCGAAGGCCTCGCCATCCACGCACCATCCGGTCCGTCCCGCGCGCGCCAGCGCCCGCGCGCGCTGGCCGGCATGCACTGCATGGCCCCGCTCGCGCAGCCAGCGCGCCGCAGGCCCGGGCCACAGCGCGCCGAGATCGCCTCGCGGCAGCAGCATGTTCGAGCCGCCCCGGCCGGCAAACAGGCTGTCCTGGACCACGCGCAGGAAGGTCTGGCCGCAGGCCTCGTGCGGCAGGGTGTTGAGCGCGGAGACGCACAGCGGCTCGATGAACTCGCGCAGCAGCCGCTGCGGCAGTCCATGGCACAGCTGTGCGACGCTGGCATCGGGAGCGCAGCGAAACCCCGCCAGGCGCCAGCGCGTGGCGCGCGCCAGCAGTGCCAGCCGCTCGCCCACGCTCCAGCCGCGCGCACACGCGATCCCGGCCAGCGCGTCCCATGGAGGCGCGAGATCGGGCAACGCCAAGCCGGTGCCGTCCGGAAAGCGCAGCGCCAGCGGCAGGCGCAGCAGCGCCTCGCCCACCGACACGCCCACGGCGTCCATGAGGGCCAGGCATTCCGAGTAGGCGCCGATCAGGATGTGCTGGCCGTTGTCCAGCTGCGCCTCGCGCCCGTCCTGCAGCCGCACGGACAGGGCGCGGGCGCGGCCGCCGAGGGTGCGGGCGGCCTCCAGCACGGTCACGCGGTGCCCTGCTTGGGCGGCGCGCACGGCCGCGGCCATGCCGCCCCAGCCGGCGCCGACGATGGCGACCCTCACAGCCGGCCCAGCGCCTGCACCTTCCACGCCAGCCAGAACTTGCGCAGCGGCGTCAGGCTGGTGCGCTGGTGCAGCACCTGGAAGCCGTCGGCCTCAATCTCGCGCAGCAGCGTGCGGTAGATGCTGGCCATCATCAGCCCCGGTTTCTGGGAGCGCGCGTCGGCCGCCGGCAGCAGGGCCAGCGCCTCGTCATAGAGCCGGTGCGCGCGCTCGGCCTGGAAGCGCATCAGCGCGGCGAAGCGGTCGGAATGCTGCCGCTGCGTGATCTCGTGCGCCTTGACGTCGAACTCTTGCAGCTCGGAGATCGGCAGGTAGATGCGCCCGCGCATCGCGTCCTCGCCCACGTCGCGGATGATGTTGGTGAGCTGAAAGGCCAGCCCGAGCCGGTGCGCATAGTGCGTGGTGGCTTCCTGGGTCTGGCCGAAGATGCGCGCCGCCACCTCGCCCACCACCCCGGCCACCAGATGGCAATAGCGCTCCAGGCCGGGGAAGTCGAGGTAGCGGGTCTGCGTGAGGTCCATCCGGCAGCCGTCGATGATGGCCTGCAGCGGCGCCTCCTCCAGCGAGAAAGGCCCGATGTGCGGCGCCAGGGCCTGGGTGACAGGGTGGCTCGGCTGGCCAGCGAAGGTCTTGGCGATTTCGGCGCTCCACCAATCGAGCTTGGCGCCCGCCACGCCGGGGTCGTGGACCTCGTCCACCACGTCGTCCACTTCGCGGCAAAAGGCATAGAAGGCCGTGATCGCGGCGCGCCGCGGGCGCGGCAGGAACAGGAAGGCGTAGTAGAAGCTGCTGCCGGAGGCGGCGGCCTTGTCCTGGACGTACTGCTCGGGGGTCATCGGGGCGCGATTGTCCCATGGGCGCGCCGGCCTCCCGGGCCGTGGGCTCACATGCGCAGCGCCCGCCCGGCCATGCGCAGCCAGTCAAGGGCGCCGAGCGTGGGGCGCTGCAGCAGGCTGGCGCCGCGAAGCGCCTCCACCTTGTCGAGGATCCGCAGGCCGCCCTGCACCACCAGTCGCAGCTCCCAGCCGGCGCGGCCGGGCAGCCGGTGCACGAGCGGCATGCCCTCGTGCATCAGCGCGCGCGCCCAGGCCGCGCAGTCGAGCACCAGGCGGTCGCTGGCCGGCGAGCGGCGCAGTGCCGCCAGGTCGGCCCGCGCCACGCCGTGGGCGGCGCAGTCGGCATCGCTCAGGTAATGGCGCCCGCGCGGCAGGTCCTCGCTCAGGTCCTGCCAGAAGTTGATGAGCTGCAGGGCGCTGCAGATGGCGTCGCTCTGCGCCAGCGAGACCGCATCCTGCACGCCATACAGATGCAGCAGCAGGCGCCCCACCGGATTGGCCGAGTGGCGGCAGTAGGCGAGCAGCGACGCCCGGTCGGGATGGGTCGCGCCGCAGGCGGTCATCCGCACGTCCTGCTCGAAGGCCGTCAGCAGGTCGGACAGCAGCGGCACCGGCAGCCCATGGCTGCGCAAGGCAGCGGCCAGGGGCCCGAAAACGAACGCCCAACGCGGCGCCGCGGGCGCGCCGGCGGCGGCCCGGTGCAGCTCGTGCCGGTAGGCGCGCAGGTCTGCCAGGCGCTGGGCGGCGCTGGCGTTGCCTTCGTCTGCCAGGTCGTCGGCGGTGCGCGCGAAGGCGTACAGGGCGGCGATGGGCGCGCGCAGCGCCGGCGGGCACAGCAGCGAGGCGACCGGGAAGTTCTCGTAGTGGGTCACGGGCGCGGCGACGGCGGCGGCGCCGGGTTGCACAGGTTTCACGCCGCCCATTGTCGCGCGGCGGCGAGCCGACGGGGCGCCGCGCCGGGCGCACGCGCAGGCCCGGATGGCGGAGCGCCGGCGGGGGCACGCGGGTAGCGTTAAAATCGGCCGTTTGACCTGATTCACCAGGGTGTCGGGCGCTTTGAGCGGCGGTGCATCCAGGTGCATGAAGCGATGCGCGGGTGGCGAAATTGGTAGACGCACCAGGTTTAGGTCCTGACGCCAGCAATGGTGTGGGGGTTCGAGTCCCCCCCCGCGCACCAAGGTGAGACGGCTGCCGATCGCGGCGCGCCCCCAGTGCGCCGGCATCCTCCACAACCCTGACACGAGAAAGCGAACACACCATGGCCGTAACTGTTGAGACCCTTGACAAGCTCGAACGCAAAATCACCTTGAGCCTGCCCCTTGCCGACATCCAGGGCGAGGTGGATGCCCGCCTCAAGCGCCTGGCGCGCACCGTGAAGATGGACGGCTTCCGCCCCGGCAAGGTGCCGATGAGCGTGGTGAGCCAGCGCTATGGCTATTCGGTGCACTACGAAGTGCTCAACGACAAGGTGGGGCAGGCCTTCAACCAGGCGGCCAACGAGGCGCAGCTGCGTGTCGCCGGCCAGCCGCGCATCACCGAAAAGGAAGGCGCGCCCGAGGGCGAGCTGGCGTTCGACGCCGTGTTCGAGGTGTTCCCCGAGGTCCAGCTCGGCGACCTGTCGACGGTGGAAGTGGAGCGGCTTTCCTCGGAGGTGACGGACGCCGCCATCGACAAGACGGTGGACATCCTGCGCAAGCAGCGCCGCACCTTCGCCCAGCGCGCCCTGGGCTCGGCCGCCGAGGACGGCGACCGCGTGACGGTGGACTTCGAGGGCAAGATCGACGGCGAGGCGTTCTCCGGCGGCAAGGCCGAGGACTTCCAGTTCCTGGTCGGCGAAGGCCAGATGCTCAAGGAATTCGAGGACGCGGTGCGCGGCATGAAGGTCGGCGAGAGCAAGACCTTCCCGCTGGCCTTCCCCGATGACTACCACGGCAAGGACGTGGCCGGCAAGACGGCCGACTTCCTGGTCACCGTGAAGAACATCGAGGCAGCCCACCTGCCGGAGGTGGACGAGTCCTTCGTGCGCTCGCTGGGCATCGAGGCCGGCACCGTGGAAGGCCTGCGCGAGGACATCCGAAAGAACCTCGAGCGCGAGGTGAAGTTCCGCCTGCAGGCGCGCAACAAGCAGGCCGCCATGGAGGCGCTGCTGTCCGTCGCCGAGCTGGACCTGCCCAATGCCAGCGTCGAGGCCGAGATCGGGCGGCTGCGCGAGAGCGCGCGCGCCGAGCTCAAGCAGCGCGGCATCAAGGACGCCGACAAGGCCGACATCCCCGACGACGTGTTCCGCCCGCAGGCCGAGCGCCGCGTGCGCTTGGGGCTGGTGGTGGCCGAGCTGGTGCGCGCCAACGACCTGCAGGCCACGCCCGAGCAGCTCAAGGCCCACGTCGACGAGCTGGCCGCCAGCTACGAGAAGCCCGAGGATGTGGTGCGCTGGTATTTCAGCGACCGCAACCGCCTGGCCGAGGTGGAGGCCGTGGTCATCGAGAACAACGTGACCGAGTTCGTGCTCGGCAAGGCCAAGGTCACGGACAAGGCCCTGTCCTTCGACGAGCTGATGGGCCAGCAGGCCTGAAGCAGGCCGAAAGTGGCCGCGCCGCCGGGTGCGGCCGGCGTGCCGGGGCTTGTGCTTTGCAGCGCAAGCCCCATTTGCTTTTCTGGATAAAGTACCGATTGCAATTGGAGAACTGACTACATGAGCGCACTCGACACCCAGGCCCTGGGCATGATCCCCATGGTCATCGAGCAGTCGGGCCGTGGCGAGCGGTCCTACGACATCTATTCGCGCCTGCTCAAGGAGCGCGTGATCTTCCTGGTCGGCGAGGTCAACGACCAGACCGCCAACCTGGTGGTGGCGCAGCTCTTGTTCCTGGAGAGCGAGAACCCGGACAAGGACATCTCGTTCTACATCAACTCGCCCGGCGGCAGCGTCACGGCCGGCATGGCGATCTACGACACCATGCAGTTCATCAAGCCGGACGTGTCCACGCTGTGCTGCGGCTTTGCCGCCAGCATGGGTGCCTTCCTGCTGGCCGCCGGCGCCAAGGGCAAGCGCTTCTCGCTGCCCAATTCGAAGATCATGATCCACCAGGTGCTGGGCGGCGCGCGCGGCCAGGCGACCGACATCGAGATCCACGCCCGCGACATCCTGCGCACCAAGGACCAGATGAACCGCATCCTCTCCGAGCGCACCGGCCAGCCGCTGGAGAAGATCAAGAACGATACCGAGCGCGACTACTTCATGACCGCCGACGAGGCGCGCGACTACGGCATCGTCGACCAGGTCATCGCCAAGCGCCCCTGAGCCGCGGCCCGGGAGGCGGGGCGTTTCCCTGGGGGGAAACGCCCTTTTTTATTTCGTTATCATCTTGACAACCACCCTTGTCATCCATAAGGCATTGCTTCCATGGCCGAGAAAAAAGGCTCTTCCAGCGAAAAAACCCTTTACTGCTCGTTTTGCGGCAAGAGCCAGCACGAGGTGAAGAAGCTGATCGCCGGCCCGTCGGTTTTCATCTGCGACGAATGCATTGACCTGTGCAACGAAATCATCCGCGATGAGCTGCCGGCCGATGCGCCCGGGCACGACGGCCGGGGCGAGCTGCCCACACCGGCAGAGATCAAGGCCAACCTCGACCACTACGTGATCGGGCAGGAGCGCGCCAAGCGCACCCTGGCCGTGGCCGTCTACAACCACTACAAGCGCCTGCGCCACAAGGAAAAGGCGAGCAAGGACGAGGTCGAGCTGTCCAAGAGCAACATCCTGCTGGTGGGCCCGACGGGTTCCGGCAAGACGCTGCTGGCGCAGACGCTGGCGCGCCAGCTGGACGTGCCCTTCGTCATGGCCGACGCCACCACGCTCACGGAGGCCGGCTACGTCGGCGAGGACGTCGAGAACATCATCAGCAAGCTGCTGCAGAGCTGCAACTACGACGTCGAGCGCGCCCAGCGCGGCATCGTCTACATCGACGAGATCGACAAGATCAGCCGAAAGAGCGACAACCCCAGCATCACGCGCGACGTCTCGGGCGAGGGCGTGCAGCAGGCCCTGCTCAAGCTCATCGAGGGCACGCTCGCCAGCGTGCCGCCGCAGGGCGGGCGCAAGCACCCGAACCAGGACTTCCTGCAGATCGACACCACCAACATCCTGTTCATCTGCGGCGGCGCCTTCGCCGGGCTGGAGAAGATCATCGAGGGGCGCACGGAAGCCTCCGGCATCGGCTTCGGCGCGGCGGTGCGCAGCAAGTCCCAGCGCTCGCTCACCGAGCTGTTCCAGGACATCGAGCCCGAGGACCTGATCAAGTTCGGCCTGATTCCCGAGCTGGTGGGCCGCATGCCGGTGGTCGCGGCCCTGGCGGAGCTCGACGAGGAGGCGCTGGTCAAGATCCTGACCGAGCCGAAGAACGCGCTGGTCAAGCAGTACAGCAAGCTGCTGGCGATGGAGGGCGTGGAGCTGGAGATCCGGCCCGCGGCGCTCCGGGCGATCGCGCGCAAGGCGATCGCGCGCAAGACCGGCGCGCGCGGCCTGCGCTCCATCGTCGAGCACGCGCTGATCGGCACCATGTTCGACCTGCCGCAGGCGTCCAACGTCGAGAAGGTGGTGGTGGACGAATCCACCATCGAGGAGGACAAGGCGCCACTGCTGGTCTACCGCGAGGCTGCCAAGACCGCCTGACGCCGACCGGCAGGCCTGGGCCCGGCGGCTGTGCCCTCCAGGAGGGCCGGGCGCGGGTCGACTCCTGGCGGGCCAGGCGCCGCCGGGTTGAAATAACTCGCCCATGGACCATATGCCATGGAGCTTTTCAAGGATTGCCCATGTCCGGACATACCCCCCTGCCAGACACGCCCATCGAGCTGCCGCTGTTGCCGCTGCGCGATGTGGTGGTCTTCCCCCACATGGTGATTCCGCTGTTCGTCGGCCGCGCCCGCAGCATCAAGGCGCTGGAGCAGGCCATGGAGTCGGATCGCCGCATCATGCTCGTGGCCCAGAAGACGGCCGCCAAGGACGAACCCGGCGTTGCCGACATGTTCGAGGTCGGCTGTGTCTCGACCATCCTGCAGATGCTGAAACTCCCCGACGGCACCGTCAAGGTGCTGGTGGAGGGCCAGCAGCGCGCTGCCCTGGTGCAGGTCGAGGACGGCGAGGACCTGTTCACCGCGACGGTGCACCCGCTGCCCGCCGAAGGCAAGGGCGCCGAGGCCACCAGCGAGATCGAGGCGCTGCGCCGCGCCGTGATGCAGCAGTTCGACCAGTACGTCAAGCTGAACAAGAAGATTCCTTCGGAGATCCTGGCTTCCATCAGCGGCATCGACGACGCCGGGCGGCTGGCCGACACCATCGCCGCGCACCTGCCACTCAAGCTGGAGAACAAGCAGGCGGTGCTCAGCCTTGCGAGCGTGAAGGAGCGGCTCGAGAACCTGTTCGAGCAGCTTGACCGCGAAGTCGACATCCTGAACGTGGACAAGCGCATCCGCGGCCGCGTCAAGCGCCAGATGGAGAAGAACCAGCGCGACTTCTACCTGAACGAACAGGTCAAGGCTATCCAGAAGGAGCTGGGCGAGGGCGAGGACGGCGCCGATCTGGAAGAGATCGAGAAGAAGATCAAGTCGGCCAAGATGCCTGCCGAGGCGCGCAAGAAGGCCGAGGGCGAGCTGAAGAAACTCAAGCTCATGTCGCCCATGTCGGCCGAGGCTACCGTGGTGCGCAACTACATCGACGTGCTGGTCGGCCTGCCCTGGAGCAAGAAGACCAAGGTGCGCCATGACCTGGCGCTGGCCGAGGAGGTGCTGAACGAGGACCACTACGGCCTGGAGAAGGTCAAGGACCGCATCCTCGAATACCTCGCGGTGCAGCAGCGCGTGGACAAGCTCAAGGCCCCGATCCTGTGCCTGGTCGGGCCGCCGGGCGTGGGCAAGACCTCGCTCGGCCAGTCGATCGCCAAGGCCACCGGGCGCAAGTACGTGCGCATGGCTCTGGGCGGCGTGCGCGACGAGGCGGAGATCCGCGGCCACCGCCGCACCTACATCGGCGCCATGCCGGGCAAGGTGCTGCAGAACCTGAACAAGGTCGGCACGAGGAATCCGCTGTTCCTGCTCGACGAGATCGACAAGCTGGGCACGGACTTCCGGGGCGACCCGTCGAGTGCGCTGCTGGAGGTGCTGGACCCCGAGCAGAACCACAAGTTCGGCGACCACTACGTGGAGGTCGATTTCGACCTGTCGGACGTGATGTTCGTCGCCACGTCGAACTCCATGAACATTCCGCCGGCGCTCCTGGACCGCATGGAGGTCATCCGCCTGTCGGGCTACACCGAGGACGAGAAGACCAACATCGCACTGAAATACCTGCTGCCCAAGCAGATGGAGAACAACGGCGTCCGGGAAGGCGAACTGGAAGTCACCGAGGCCGCCGTGCGCGACATCGTGCGCTACTACACGCGCGAGGCCGGCGTGCGTTCGCTCGAGCGCGAGCTGTCCAAGATCTGCCGCAAGGTCGTGAAGGCGCTGCAGCTCAAGCAGGTGCAGGCGCCGGTGAAGGTCGGGTCGGACAACCTGAACGATTATCTCGGCGTGCGCAAGTACAGCTACGGCCGCGCCGAGCACGACAACCAGGTCGGCCAGGTGGTGGGCCTGGCCTGGACCGAGGTGGGAGGCGACCTGCTGACCATTGAGGTGGCGACCATGCCGGGCAAGGGCACGATCCTGCGCACCGGCTCGCTGGGCGACGTGATGAAGGAATCGGTGGAGGCCGCGCGCACGGTGGTGCGCAGCCGCGCCCACGCGCTGGGCATTCGCGACGAAGCCTTCGACAAGCGCGACCTGCACATCCATGTGCCCGACGGCGCCACGCCCAAGGACGGGCCGAGCGCCGGCATTGCCATGGCGACGGCGATGGTCTCGGCGCTGACGGGCATCCCGGTGCGCGCCGATGTCGCGATGACCGGCGAGATCACGCTGCGCGGCGAGGTGACGGCCATCGGCGGGTTGAAGGAGAAGCTGCTGGCGGCGCTGCGCGGCGGCATCAAGACGGTGCTGATCCCCGAGGAGAACGTGAAGGACCTGCAGGAGATCCCGGACAACGTCAAGAGCGGCCTGGAGATCGTGCCCGTCAAGTGGATCGACAAGGTGCTGGAGGTGGCGCTAGAGCGCCAGCCGGTGGCGCTGACCGAGGAGGAGATCGCCGCCCAGGCGGTGGCGCGCGCGGCCGGCACGGCCCAGTCGCCGGCACCGGGCGCGCTGTCGCACTGAGGCGGGCGGGCGGGGCGCCCAGGCAAAGACGGGGAAATTGCGCGGCTCTTTGGCGCGGGACGCCAAAAATGCGTTAAACTTCCACCCATCGATGCACTGGCGTTGTACAATGCAAGGCTTCGGTCCATGCGGGAATAGCTCAGTTGGTAGAGCGCAACCTTGCCAAGGTTGAGGTCGTCGGTTCGAGACCGATTTCCCGCTCCAGATTTCCTTCAAAAAAGGGGTGCTGCGGCTCCCCTTTTTTGCAGGCCAGGAAGATTGGCGCGGTAGCAAAGCGGTTATGCACCGGATTGCAAATCCGTTGAGGCCGGTTCGACTCCGGCCCGCGCCTCCAGTCCATGTCCGCCGCCCTGTTGCGGCGG
>NZ_ALEE01000153.1 GCF_000282995.1 Melaminivora alkalimesophila | reverse complement strand
GGCGGACCGCCCTCACAGGCGATGGGCGGAGCGAAATTTTCTGGCGCTTCGATCTGGGAGGCTGAAGTTGGTGCTAGAATTTGCATATTTCCGAAATGCGCAGCGTCCCTGATGCGGCGCGACCTTCGGGAGACACGCGGGAATAGCTCAGTTGGTAGAGCGCAACCTTGCCAAGGTTGAGGTCGTCGGTTCGAGACCGATTTCCCGCTCCAGATACCCCAAGGCAAGCTTCGGCTTGCCTTTTTTGTTGATTGCGGGTGGAGCGGGCGCGCCGGCCCCGCCATTGCGCGAAGAAGCCGGCGCGGTTACGCTGCCCATGACGGCCTGCCCTGCCCGGGCAGGTTGCGGCCCCGGTGGTGAAATTGGTAGACACTGCGGACTTAAAATCTGTTTTGTCAAGTCTTCTCTGCTTGCGCCAACGAGTCACAAGGTCAATAGTGACAACAGTTTGCGGGCATCCGAGCTGTAGCTTTGCAGCTAGGCTTGACGGCCAGGGGCCAGCTAGGCGCCAGTAGATGGAGGTAGGTGTTTTCAGTGCGTTGAGCACTACGCCCGAGTGGTGAAATCGGTAGACACAAGGGACTTGAACAATTTGAGCCTTCGGGGGGAAACGCCCGAAGTGAAGCCCGTCAAAATCGGCGAAAGCCCTGGATGCTTCGGCATCCGAGCCAACGCCGAGCCAAGCCCAAGCTACAGTTTGGGAAGGTGTAGAGAGCAGACGGCGGGCACCTACGGCCGCAAGGCTATGGTGAAGGCGTGCTCCAGACCACGAACAGCGCGTGTGCGCTGGCGGCGAAAGTCGAAGTGGTAAGAAAATCCCTCGCCGAAAGGCGTGCCGGTTCGATTCCGGCCTCGGGCACCAATCCAGAGCCGCCCCCGTTTACGCAGGGGCGGCTTTTCCGTTCTTGGGTTGTGTGCGCTTGAATCCCCGATCGCCAGCCATGAAGGCTTCCAACATGTGCGGAATCAGCGTCAAGGCATCTACTGCCTCGCCGTATGCCTGCGCGTGCAGCGCGGCGTAGCGGTCGAGGTCGGCTTTCAGGCTGGCCGGGCAGGCAAAGGTCAGCTTGACGCTTTCGGTCTTGGGCAGCGGCCCGAGCCGCAGCTTCTTGGTCGTGTTCATCGCATCGCCCCCCTGTTGAAGAACAGCGGTTGGTACGGCCGCAACACCAAGTCACGGTTGACGATGATCCGCACCGACAACCCCGGCCGTTCGGTCAGCGTCGGTTTGACCTGCCCCCTTCAGGCGTGC
>NZ_ALEE01000152.1 GCF_000282995.1 Melaminivora alkalimesophila | reverse complement strand
CGGGCCGGGGCACGGGCCGGGCGGGCCGGGCTTCGGCCCCCCGGGCGCCGGGCCGGGCGGCACCACGGTCGGCACGGCGCGCGCCGAACAGGGAGGGCTGCCGGTGGTCGTCGATGCGCTCGGCACGGTCACGCCGCCGATCACGGCGACGCTGGTGCCGCAGGTCTCGGGCGTGCTCACCGAGGTGCTGTTCGAGGAAGGCCAGATGGTGAAGAAGGGCCAGGTGCTGGCGCGCATCGACGCGCGTTCGTACGAGCAGTCGCTGGCCCAGGCGCGCGGGCAGCGCGCCAAGGACGAGGCACAGCTGGCCGCGGCGCGCGTGACGCTCGCTCGCTACCAAACCCTGTGGGAGCAGGATTCGATCGCGCGCCAGGACGTGGATACCCAGGCGGCGCTGGTCAAGCAGCTGGAGGGCGTGGTCGAGGCCGGGCGGGCCAGCGAGCGCGCCGCCGAGCTGAACGTCGGCTTTGCCAGCATCCGCGCGCCGATCAGCGGGCGCATCGGCCTGCGCGCGGTGGACCCGGGCAACCTGGTGAGCAGCGGCAGCGCGACGGGGATCGCCACCATCACGCAGGTCACGCCCATCGACGTGGTGTTCTCGGTGCCGCAGGACCTGGTGCAGCCGGTGCTGGCCGCGCAGCGCCGCGGCACGTTGCCGGTGGTGGCGCTCGACCGGGGACGCAGCCAGACGCTGGCCGAGGGGCGTTTCCTGACGCTGGACAACCAGATCAACACGGCCACCGGCACGGTGCGCGCCAAGGCGCGCTTCGCCAACGACGACGGCGCGCTCTTTCCCAACCAGTTCGTGAACGCGCGGCTCGAACTGGGCCAGGAGCAGGGCGTGCTGGTGCCGGTGACGGCCGTGCGCACCGGCCCGCAGGGCGACTACGTCTATGTGGTGGACGAGGAGCGCGTGGCGCACATGCGCCCGGTGGTGCGCGGCATCGCCACCGCCGAGCGGGTGCTGGTGCGCGAGGGCCTGCAGCCGGGCGAGCAGGTGGTCACCGAGGGCGGCGACCGGGTGAAGGATGGCAGCCGGGTGCAGCTGGCCGGCGGTGCGCCGGCGCAGGGGGCTGCCCGGGCCGGCGAGGGCCAGGGGGCGCCTGCCGGCACCCGCTGAGGGGCACCGGGATGCAGCCGGCATGAACGTCTCGCGTCTTTTCATCCAGCGGCCGGTGGCGACGGCGCTGTTCATGCTCGCCATCGTGCTGGCGGGCCTGGTCGGGCTGCGTTTCCTGCCCGTGGCGGCGCTGCCGCAGGTCGATTACCCGACCATCCAGGTGCAGACGCTCTACCCGGGCGCCAGCCCCGACGTCATGAGCCGCACGGTGACGGCGCCGCTGGAGCGCCAGCTCGGCCAGATGCCCGGGCTGGCGCGCATGAGCAGCACCAGCAGCGCGGGCGTGTCGCTGGTGACGCTGCAGTTCGTGCTCGACCTGGACATGGACGCGGCCGAGCAGCAGGTGCAGGCGGCCATGAACGCCGCCGCCTCGCTGCTGCCGGCCGACCTGCCCGCGCCCCCGGTCTATGCCAAGGTCAACCCGGCGGATGCGCCCATCATGCAGCTGGCCGTGACTTCCGACAGCCTGCCGCTGACGGAGGTGCAGAACATGGTCAACACCCGCCTGGCGCTGAAGATCAGCCAGGTGGACGGCGTGGGGCTGGTCACGCTCGCCGGCGGCCAGCGCCCGGCGGTGCGCGTGCAGGCGCGGCTCGATGCGCTGGCGTCCATGGGCCTGTCGCTGGACGCCATCAGCAGCGCCATCAACGCCGGCAACTCCAGCACCGCCAAGGGCAGCTTCGACGGGCCGCAGCGCCAGTACAGCATCAACGCCAACGACCAGCTGATGAGCGCGGAGGAATACCGCCAGCTGGTCATCGCCTATGTGGGCGGCGCGCCGGTGCGGCTGGGCGACGTGGCGCGCATCGTCGACGGCTCGGAGAACAGCCGCCTGGGCGCCTGGACCGGGATCAAGGGCGAGGGCGCGCGAGAGGGCGCGGCGGCGCTCACCCCGGCGATCATCCTGAACGTGCAGCGCCAGCCGGGCGCCAATGTCATCGCCACGGTGGATGCCATCCAGCGCCAGCTGCCCCGGCTGGCCGAGAGCCTGCCGACGAGCGTGCGCGTGCAGGTGCTGACGGACCGCACCCTGGGCATCCGCGCCTCGGTGCAGCACGTGGAGCTGGAGCTGGTGCTGGCGGTGGCGATGGTGGTGCTGGTGATCTTCGCCTTCCTGCACAGCGCGCGCGCCACGCTGATCGCCTCCATCGCGGTGCCGATCTCGCTGCTGGGCACGGCGGGGGTGATGTACCTGCTGGGCTATTCGCTGAACAACCTGACGCTGATGGCGCTGACCATCGCCACCGGCTTCGTGGTGGATGACGCGATCGTCATGATCGAGAACATCGCCCGGCACCGCGAGATGCAGGCCGGGGCAGCCGGCAGCCCGAAATCCGCCCTGCAGGCGGCCCTGGACGGCGCCGGCGAGATCGGCTTCACCATCATCTCGCTCACCGTCTCGCTGGTGGCGGTGCTGATCCCGCTGCTGTTCATGCAGGAGGTCATCGGCCGGCTGTTCCGCGAATTCGCCGTGACCCTGGCGATCACCATCCTGATCTCGGCGCTGGTGTCGCTGACGCTGGTGCCGATGATGTCGGCGCGCTGGCTCGGGCCGCTGGAAGAGGGGCAGGGGCGTTTCGGGCGCTGGATGCAGGCGCGCATGGACGGGGTCGTGGCGCACTACGACCGCGGCCTGCAGTGGGTGCTGGCGCGCCAGCCGC